>JBAWAM010000590.1:0-4816 GCA_049589315.1 Myxococcaceae bacterium | reverse complement strand
CCACTGGCTCGGTGGCCAAGCAGGTCATCACAGACAGCAGCCGCGCCGGTGTTCCGGTCATCGATAACACCGGTAGGATCTACGCAGGGCTGATGGATGGGCGGATATGCGCATGGAACCTACCGTGACGGAAACTCGCGTCGAATGTAGAAACTGATCATCATAGGGCCGATAGCGCGGGTAGCCTCTTGAGCAAGACCAAACCTCAGCACACGAAAGCCGAGACAGCGCGGGAGGGCGTGAAGCCCCCGAAGAAAGGCTATTCGGCTCCTGCTGTGGTGTGGGAGCAGGAGTTCGTTGCGCTTGCCCAAGTCTCGGGCGAACCGCAGCCCTGTGAACCAGGATCGACTGACTACTGGTGCTTGTAGAAGTGTCTACGAGCACTCGAAGCTCGAGATCGTTCCGCATCGGTCCAATTCCGTTCGACGTGACGCTCGTTGGGCCGGCGCAACCTGGCGCGGCGACTTTGTACTGGAGAGCTTTCGAAGAACAGGGACCGTCCCCGAGGACGCTCGAAGTTCGCCTCCAGCCTGACCTCGTCCCGCCGCAGGGCGTGCGTGGCCTCGTTCAGGCATCACGTTGCCCAGCGGGCTGGTGCGTGAACGGGCCGGACTTTTCCGCTGACATCAGCGCAGACCGTTCCAGGATCCGGATGGTCAACGGTCCCGATCCGTTCGGAATCACCCTGGTCGTCCGGCTCCTTGTGAGCCTTGATCTGCTCGACGCCGATGGCCTGCTCTGCCATGGGGTCGGGATTTCTCATGAGGGCCGCGGCGCACTGTTCGTCGGCCAGTCGGGGGCAGGGAAGAGCACGCTTGGGGAGTTGTGTCACCGCGCCGACTTGTTCCGTCACTCGGACGAGCTCGTGGGGGCGCGACTGATGGAAACAGGTGCGATGATCGAAGGCACGCCATGGAACATCGGCCAACCGGGGACAGCACAGCTGAAAATGATCGGCATCCTCGCGCACGGACGTGATCACCGGGTCGACGACGTCCCTGCATCTGAAGTTCTTCGCGTGCTTTTACGAAACGCTTTGGTACCGGATTCGGATCCGTCCACCCGGCACCGCATGTTCTCGATCGCGTCTCAGCTGCTCTCTCGCGTCCGCACGGTTCGCCTGACGTTCGCGAAGGACCAGAATGTCGCCGATGTGCTCCGCCGAGAGCTCTCGCGCACGCAATAGTCTCCGAGCTATAGGCGCAGCGTGACGTCGCAGCCGCTCATCATCATCGCGGGGCCGACCGCCTCGGGGAAGACGGCGCAGGCGATCCGAGTCGCGAAACGAATAGGCGCCGAGATCGTCAGCGCGGACTCGCAGCAGGTCTACCGGTGCTTCGATATCGGCACCGCGAAGTCTTCTCCCGAAGAGCTCGCGGAGGTCCCGCATCACGTGGTCGACGTCGCCGATCCGCTCGAAGACTTCTCCGCAGCCCGCTTCCAGCAGCTCGCGGATGAAGCCATTGCCGACATCACGAGACGAGGGAAGCGGGTGGTGGTCGCGGGCGGTACCGGGCTCTACCTGCGAATCCTGCTCCATGGGGTCGTTCCGGCCCCTCCTGCAGATCCCGAGCTCCGCGCCCAGCTCGAAGCGGAAGCGGAGCGCATCGGCAGGGAAGGGCTGTGGCAGCGGCTCCATCAAGTAGACCCGGAGACCGCTGCGCGGGTGCAGAAGACGGATCTCGTCCGAATCGTCCGCGCGCTCGAGATCCACGCCCTCACTGGCACGACCGCGTCCGAGCTCCGGCGCGCCCACGGCTTCGCCCAGGACCGCTACCCGTTCGAGATGTTCGTGCTCGAGCCCTCTCGCGAGACGTTGTACGCCGCCATCGATACGCGAACGCAGCGCATGTTCGACGCGGGGCTGGTCGACGAGGTCCGTGCGCTGCTCTCCCGTGGATTCCGGGAAGCAGCGCCGATGGCAAGCGTCGGCTACGCCCAGGCGCTCGCCGTCGTCGAAGGGCGCCTGACGCTCGACGAGGCGATCTCGCAGGCTGCTCGAGAGACGCGCCGATACGCGAAGCGGCAGCTCACCTGGTTCCGACGCGAGCAAGGCGCTCGATTCATCCAGCCGCCGTTCTCGGAACTCGATGCCCTTTCGTGAGCGTGAGCCAGTGGCAGCGCCAGCGCTCTCTCACGACGCGTGATGGGCCACCGAGTCCTCGCCAGCGCGTGGCGACAGGGCCGTCTCCCGGTCCCGAGGCAGGTCACTCCACTCCGCGCCCGGGTCCAGCGCCCTCAACAGCCGCGCCGCGTCCACCGGCTTGGGGAGGAACGCATGCGCGCCCGCCCTCAACGCGCGCTCACGGATGTGCGGCCGATTCAGCCCGCTCATCACCACCACGCGGGTATCCCGGGTGAGCGGATGGCGCTTGAGCTCCTCACACAGCCGCAGGCCGTCCACCCAGCTCATCACCACGTCCAGCAGGATGGCCGCCGGCGGCCTCCTCGCCACGGCGCAGAACAGCGCCAGCTCGTCCGCGAAGGCCACCACCTCGGCGCCGCGGGATTCGAGGAGCTGGGTCAGTCCCTCTCGCAGGTCCGGGTCGTCGTCGACGACGTAATACAGCTCCGGCTCGAACCGCGGAATCGATGGGGGAAGGGGCTCCACCGCGTCCTTCCACACCCCTCCGAAGAGTCTGCCGATGGCGGCCCAGCGCGCCCTGGCCGCCAGCTCCGCTGCGCCCGGGGAAGAGAGCCCAAGCACGCCCGCCCCGAGCCACGGGCGTCGGCGCTGCTTCTCGTTTCCCCGCCGCAGGACCTCGGCCGCGCCGTCACCGCACCTTCGGAGCCAACGAACCGCCCGGCATGCAGCGCCCGCGTCTTCGATCAAATCGAAGATCCCGTCCTGCACATATCGCCGCTCGAGCCGCCGCCGCCGAGACGCGCCCTCCACCAGCGCCACCGCCGCCCGGCTGCACCCTGCGAGCGTCTCGCTGAAACCGAGCTGCAACGGGTGTCCCAGGGCAGCGGGGCCGACGGCGACCAGACCCGGCGCGCACAGCCGCCGCGCGGCGCCGGCCGGCACTCGCGTTGCTGAGAGCCAGGCAATCTCGAAGCCCTCGGCCAGGTGCCCATCCCGCGCTGCCATCATCAAGGCCTGGCACAAGTCCGCGGGCGCCGCCGCATCTCCGAACGCCAGCGCATACACGGAGCTTCGGCAGGGGATCAGGTACACCCCGTCCACGCCCGGCAGGGGATTGAGAATCAGCTTCGCGGTCGGCCAGATCCCGTCCTGCAGTCCGCCGTAGCGCAGCCGAGCATGGGCCGCCGAGACCGTGGGCGGTGCGACGAAGCCGTCGAAGAACTGGTCCGACACGGCGGCCTCGCACCCTGAGGCGAGCACTGCGGCGTGGACCCGCTCGTTCGCCCCATGGCCCCAGACGACCACCGACCCGGGGCCGCTCATCGGCGCGGGATCGCTCCAGCGGCGGCCGACGAGCTCGACCCGGTCCACCCGCCTCGGGATGAACTTCGCCCCGTGGAGCGCGCTCACCGAAGCAAGACCTCGAGCGACCTGTTCCTGTCCGCTCACGCCGCCGGGCCAGGCATCCACGACCCACAAGCCGCCGCCGTTGTTCCGGAGGAGCACACGGTTGCCGCCGGAGATCACCTCGAGCCCCGACAGCTCCAGGGCCCGCCAGTCCGCTGGAATGCGGCACCCCAGGGCGGCAAGCCGGGAACGGCACTCCGGGGTCAGCAGCGCGGGTGGCCGGTGCTGCGCGGCCTCTCGGTTGCCCTCGTAGATCCGGACCTCGATGTTCCTGCCCCGGGCCCGCGCGGTGAAGAGCAGCGCAGTGGCCATCGCGTTCGCAGCAACGCCGCCCCCGATGATTGCGACCCGTCCACCGTTCGCCAATCCGTCCACTCACGCCCTCGTTTCGGTGGTCGCTTCACGCGGCTCGAGCACCACGACTCGATTCCGTCCGCTTCTCTTCGCCTGGTACAGGGCAGCATCCGCGAGCTGGAGCAGCGCCTCTCCGCTCTGTATGGGCGTCTCCGGCGTGTGGCCGGCGATGCCGGCGCTGAAGGTCAGCTCGAGGTCCAGGGGTTCGCCCTCGGCGTCGAAGATCTGAAGTTTCGAGACGGCCCGCCGAAGTCGCTCCACCATCCGCAGCGCCTCGGTCGAGGTCTGGTAGGGGAGGAGGATCACGAACTCGTCCCCGCCGTACCGCGCAGCGAAGTCTGTCTGCCGCAGCCCGGCCCGGAGGCTCCGGGTGAGCGCGCAGATCGCCCGATTGCCCGCGTCATGTCCGTAGCGGTCGTTGATGTCCTTCAGATGGTCGAGATCGATCATCACCGCGGACAGCGGGTGCTCGTAGCGTTCGGCCCGACTGAACTCCTCGCCGATGCGGGCCACCAGGGCGCGGTAGTTTGCCAGTCCGGTCAGCGCGTCGGTCCGCGCGAGCTCGGACAGCTCGCGTCGGTGCTGTCCTTCGCGGATGGCCTTGTCCATCCGGGCGCGCAGCTCTCCCGAGCTGATCTCCCTGGAGACGTAGTCGGCCACGCCCAGGTCGAGGAAACGCACGGCCTCCGCGTCGTCGTATTCCTGCGCCAGCACCAGCACGGGCGGACTGCTCGCGGGCGGCTCCTGCAGTAACTCCAGCAGCTCACGCCCTGCGAAGTCGGTCGGCTTCCTCTCGAGCAGGAGCAGGTCGGGCTTCAGCTCTCGCGCCCGAGCCACCAGGGTCCCCGGCCCGGTCACCCTCACCAGCTCGAACAGCGAGGCCACCGACGGCGGCAGGACAGCCTCCGGATCGGCAACTGCCCAAAGAACCATTGGCCGCTCGCGGGACAACGTCTCCTCCGCGTCCTT
>JBAWAM010000589.1:0-5038 GCA_049589315.1 Myxococcaceae bacterium | reverse complement strand
GCTCGACGGGATCGCCTCGCAGATGTTCGAGCTGGAGACGAAGCTCAAGAGCACCCAGAGCCTTCGGGATCAGCTCGCAGCGGCGCAGTCCGCGTTCGAGGCCGCCCCGACGCCGCAGTCCCTCGGGCTGGCCGAAGACATCCTCGCGCACGTCGAGCGGTATCCGGCGCTCGTGCAGAAGCGCGAAGACGCGATGGCGCGGCTCGAGCAGGAGCGGGAGTCAGCGGCCGCCATGTCCGCCCCCGTGAGCAGCATCGAGCCGCTCTACAGGGACCAACGGTTCCTGGCCGGCGTCGGGCTGGGGCTGGTGTGCCTCGTGGCCGGGGCCTGGTTGGGCGGGATGATGCGGTACCTGGCCCTGCTGGACATCCCGTTCTTCGGGTTGGCCGCGGTCGTCGCGCTCCGCTGGATCGACGACCTCCAGAGCTCGCAGCGGACGAACCGCAAGGGCGACTTCCTGTCCACCCGCGAGAAGAAGATCCGGGACGACTTCGAAGCGGGCGCGCAGGTCGTGAGGACGGCGATGCACGTGCTCCGGGTCGAGTCGCCGCAGGAGGTGGCGGAGGTCCTCTCGAGGAGGGCGACCCTCGCGCAGAAGGTCTCCGAGCTCCAGGGGTGGCTGACGCAGGCCGAGTCGGATCCCGAGTTCGCCCAGGCCCGGGTGCAGTACGAGGCGCTCAAGCGCGACTCCGACGCCATCAACGCGGACCTTCGGGAGCGCAGCGGCGGGTACATCCGGGATCTCCGGGAGGTGGAGCGAGAGCTGGCGCGGGTGAAGGAGTCGATCGCCCTGGCCAGGTCGCCCTCCACCGCCCCCTCCGCCTCGGAGCCGTCGCGGGTCGAGGCCTCGCAGCAGTTCGAGGACCCTGGCCCGGCGCTCCTGGCGCAGGCCGCGGACCTGCTTCAGACCGATGTCCCCACCCTGGGGGCGTCGGTGAAGGACCGCTGCGCCCAGTACGTCGCTGCGCTCACCGAGCGGCGACACCTCGGCATCGAATTCGACGCGCAGGGGCGTGCGTCCCTGGTGAGCGCGCAGGGAAAGGTCTCCGCGAGCGCATTGCCGGCCCGGGACGCCGACCTGTACTTCCTGTCGCTGCGGATGACCCTCGTGGAGAAGTTGAGCGCGCGGCAGAAGATCCCCCTGCTCATCGAGGACGCGCTGGGTGGAATCGACGACGCCCGCCTCTCCCTGCTGGGGCGCATGCTCAAGCACCTCGGGACCCTGACCCAGGTGATCCACGTCACCTCGAACCCCGTCCTGGGGGGAATGGCAGACTCGACCGCTAGTCTCTGAGCCCACGGAGGTGGGCGATGGAGCGGGTGGATCGGCGGAGGTTCGGGCGGGATGGAGAAGAGCAGGCGGTGCGGCACCTGGAGGCGCAGGGGTTCCGGATTCGAGCGCGGAACTTCCTTTGTCGCTACGGCGAACTGGACATCGTGGCGGAGACGGGCGAGTTGGTGTGCTTCGTGGAGGTCCGGATGCGCTCCCACGCGGCGTGGGGGGATCCGGCGCACACCGTTTCGGGCGGCAAGCAGCGTCGGGTAGTAAAGGCGGCGCTGCACTATCTCTTCGCGCATGACCTGCGCGATCGGATGATCCGCTTCGACGTGGTGACAGTGGTCGGCCGCGGCGCCCGTGCCGTGGTGGAGCACATCCCCAACGCATTCGACGCGGGCATGTGAGGCAGGACGTGGCCGGAACCCTCTACCTGGTGGCGACGCCCATCGGGAACCTCGGGGACATGACCGTGCGCGGGGCCGAGGTGCTGCGCAGCGCCGCGTTCATCGTGTGCGAGGACACGCGGCATTCGCGGGTATTGCTGGATCACCTCGGAATCTCGAAGGACCTGGTGAGCCTCCCCGCGTTCGCGGAAGGCCAGCGGGCCGGGCGCATCCTGGACCGCATCGTCGCCGGAGAAGATGCCGCGTTGATCACCGATGCAGGGTCCCCGGCCATCAGCGATCCGGGAGAGGCGCTCGTCTCAGAAGCCCTCGAGCGGGGAGTCCAGGTCGTTCCCGTTCCCGGCGCCGCGGCGGTCATTGCCGCGCTCTCCGCGTCCGGACTTCCCACCGGGCGGTTCCACTTCCTCGGCTTCCTGCCGCGGAAGGGGCCCGAGCGGAGGGAGATCCTGGAAGAGGTGGCGCCGTTGCGGGCCACCCTGGTCCTCTACGAATCGCCCAGACGGCTCGAGGAGACCCTCGTCGATCTCCAGGAGATCCTGGGAGGAGAGCGGCGGGCGTGCGTGGCGCGCGAGCTCACCAAACTGCACGAGACGTTCGTGCGCGGCACCCTGGACACGCTCGTCGAGCACTACCGAGGTCAGGAGGTGCTGGGCGAGGTCGTCGTTCTGGTGGAGGGCCGGACGGGGTCACGGCGGTGGAGCGAGGACGAGGTCCGGTCCGCCCTGGAGAAGGGCCTGGCGGCGGGGGAGAAGCTCAAGTCCCTGTCGACGGACGTGGCGAAGCGGTCCGGCTGGGTGGGGCAGGACGTGTATCGGCTGGGGCTGGGCGTGAAGGGGCGGTGAGGCGGTCGGCAGTTCGCAGTTGGCAGTCAGCAGTCGGGTAGCGCCGGGTTCCACTGGGCGCGGAGTTCTCCGCCGACGGCAGTGCTTGCCTAAGCGCACTGCCGACTGCGAACTGCCAACTGCCGACCCCCACACTCTAGAACTAGAAGTGGAACGTCGCCGTCGCGTCGATCCGGAACGTGAACGCCTCCGACAGCCGCAACCGCCGCGACACCATGTCCGTCCGGTAATCGACGTTCGGGTTCATCTCGAGCGTGCTGCCACTGGCAGGCATTTGAACGCCCCCCTCGCCGTCGAGATCGCGGCCGATCACCTCTTCGGTCAGCGTGTGCTCGGTCGAGTACAGCACCGTCGCCGTCGCGTTGAGTCCCAGGTACTCCGCCGCCCAGGCGGTGACCCCGAACGAACCGCCGAGCTGCGCGTGATCCTGGGTGTAGAGCAGCTTCCCCAGCGGGTCGGTGAGCTGGTTGTAATAGCGGCCTTCGGACACGTAGTTGCCGATGACGCGTAGGTCCAGCGCCACCTTCTGCTGGGCTTTCGGCTCCTCGTACGCGTTCAGCTCCACGCCGAAGGTGACGCCGCCGACGTGCGGCGGCTTGATGCCGGTCTCGGACCGCGGCCATTCCCGGGTGCCACAGTTTCCGGGCGCGGCCATGTTGCTCGGGTCCGGATGATCGCAGTTCGAGTAGTACCCGGGGCCTCGCCACGGCAGGGAGTAGTGGATCCGGAAGTAGGGATCGGCCACGCCCAGCTTCTTCGAGAACGCAGAGTAGAGGGTGTACTTGTGCACCCGGTCGCCGAGGTTGCCCGGCGCCTCGAGAGAGGTGGCGACCGTCGGGTCGCGCATGGCCGCGGTCGGCGCCTCGTAGTCGATCCCGATGATCCACATGGGCTTCGTCGGGTCCTTGCGCTCGTTGAACACCGCGTACGCCAACCCGAAGCTCATGTTGCCGAGGCCGGTGCGGTAGCTGGAGTAGGGCACGTCGAACAGGGGGCGGCTGCCGGCGCCGCCGGTCGGGCAGTTCGGGTCGGTCAGACTGCCATCGGCCGCGGTGCAGTTCTGCACGACCGTGGAGTTCTCTGCGCTTCTCCCCGACGCGTAGCCCCAGCTCGCGCTCTGCGAGAACACGACGGGAAGGGTGTAGCGGAACTCGAGGTCCTGCCACAGCCCGATTCGCGCCTCGAGCAACAGGCGGTTGTCGACGCTGAGGTAGCTCAGCTCCTCGAGGTCCTGGACGTCGTTCTCCTGGTGGGTTTCCCGGAGAATCTTCGCCTTCTGCTGTTCCCGCTGGTAGCGGACAGTCAGGTACATCCCGAACGGGTCGTTGGGCTCGCCCGAGGATGCGATGCGGGTGATTTCGGCAGCACGGACTTCGGCGACCGGCAGCAGCGCCAGCAGCGCCACGACCACGGCGTGGAAACGCATTTGGAAAAGGACGCTAGCTGCCGTGTATCAGGCCGTCAACAATGCTCAGCGTGCCACCTTCGATGACATCAGCGTCTCGAGTCGGCGCACCTCTTCATCGAACGCAGGCTTCGCGCTGGCAGGCAGCGTCTTTCGCCAGGTCTCGTGCTGGTCGAAGGGATCGAGCACCTTATCCGAGGCGCTCATGAGCTGGTAGTGCAGGTGCGGGGCGAACGAGCGACCTGAGTTTCCGCTCTTCGCGATCACCTGCCCCTTGCTCACCCGCATACCGACCTTGATGTCGGACGGAAGCTCGTCGAGATGCAGGTAGAGCGCCTTGCGCCTGCCGCCGTGCTCGGCCACCTCGATGCAGTTCCCGTTGCCGCGGAAGTTCCAATTCCGACGCGTGACGACGCCATCGAAGGTGGCCTTCACGGGGAGCCCGACCGGCGCCTTGAAATCCACGCCCTTGTGCCGGCGGCCGTCCCGAAGCAGCGAGGTGACCTGCTCGTATTCGTCGATTGGCGTAGGCGTCAGGCGCGACTCGAGCTCGGCGCCGTCGGTGGAGTACATCCGGGCGAACTTCTCTCCCTCCACCTGGAAGCGGAACGCCGAGAAGGTCCGGCCCATCTTGTTGCTCTCGAAGCGAACCGCGTGGACGAGCGGCTCTTCATTCTGCCGCTCCTCGAACAGGATCTCGATGCGGTCGCCGCGGAGGAACTCTCCGGGAACCGAGACCCACCACACGAGCGCGCGGGTCACCACCTGGGTGAGCGCAGGTCCGACCGCGGGCCCGACCTGGTCGACGATCGCGGTCTCGAGCGGACCGTTGATGCTGGCGGAGGCGAACTTGAGCCCGCTCTGCGCGAGGAGGCTGTCCTGTGCCGGCGCCTGCTCCGCCGGCTGTGCCACGGACGGGCCGGCGTCGGGCGCGGCCTGCTGCGCGACGGCAGCAGTGTCCGCGGGCGGTTCGGCGCGCTTGCGGAACCAGTAGATGCCACCTGCGAGCCCGCCGACCATCAGGGCGACGAGGATGACGCCGGGAAGGGGACTCTTCTTCGGCGAGGGGCCGAGCGTCGGCATGTTCGAGCGCATCAGGGACAATCTC
>JBAWAM010000588.1:0-4600 GCA_049589315.1 Myxococcaceae bacterium | reverse complement strand
GTCCGGTGCCCTGGGCATAGCGCGGGTCCATGTCACTGAACGAGAGCCCGATCTTCTGCTGGCGCTGCTCGGCGAGCCCACCCTGCGACTCCTCCTTGAACACGCCCTCGAGGTCGGGACGCGTGCTCAGGGTCACCGTGACGTCCCGCGGTTTCCCGTCGCGGTAGACCTTCAGGGTCACCTTGCTCCCGGGCGCCAGCTGCGCGACGGTCCGGCTCAAAGCGCCCGCCGAGTCGATCTTCTGTCCGTTCACCGCGACGATCGCGTCGTCCTGCTGCAGCCGCCCGGCCGCGGGACCGTCCTGCGTCACCTCGGTCACGATGGCGCCCTTCTGCTCCGGAACCTTCAGGCCCTGCGCGAGATCGTCGGTGAGATCCTGGATGCCGACGCCCAGGAACCCGCGGGTCACGCGGCCGCTCTTCTCGAGCTGAGGCAGCAGGGCGCTGACCACCTTCGAGGGCACGGCGAACCCGATGCCGGTTCCGCTTCCCACGATGGCCGTGTTCACACCGATGACCTCGCCCTTCGTGTTGAAGAGCGGGCCGCCCGAGTTACCCGGGTTGATCGCGGCGTCGGTCTGTAGGAACTGGTCGTACGGGCCGACGTTGATGTTGCGCGCCGTGGCCGAGATGATCCCCGCGCTCACGCTGGACGCCAGTCCGAACGGATTGCCGATTGCCACCACCCATTCGCCGACCTTCATCGCGTCCGAGTCGCCGAGCTTCACGAACGGCAGGTTGTCGACCTTCTTCTTGATCCGGATGAGCGCGACGTCGGTGAGTGGATCGCGACCAACGACTTCAGCCTCGAAGGTACGGCCGTCATCGAGCTTCACCTCGATGTTCACCGCGTTCTCGACGACGTGGTTGTTGGTGACGATCAGCCCCTTCGGGTCGATGATGAAGCCCGACCCTGCGCCCTGCTGAATCCGGCCCTCCGGAGGCGGGGTGCTGCGACCGCCGAAGAAGTGCTCGAAGAGGTCGTTGCCGAAGCGCTCGGCGCCGAAGGGCAGGCCCTTCACCCGCGACTGCACGTCGACGTTCACCACGGCCGCCTTCACCGAATCCACCAGGCGGGCAAACGACGGAAGTGCCTGGATCTCCCTGGTGACGGGCGCAGTGGGCTGCGCGGGCTGTTGCGCCAGCGCCGGCTGCGCGATCGAAGTGCTGCCCACCAATGCCGCTACACAGATGGATGTCTTCACGTTTCGCATAGGCCCTCGGTCCCCCGCTGACTACACGACTTGCTGCGATCCTCAACCTTTGGAACGGGACTCTCTTCCCGTAGAGTCGGTGTCCAACGGCCGAGAGAAGGGGATTCCGAAAGATGCGACGGCTCCTGTGGTTGCCGCTCCTCGCGACGATGGTCGCCTGTCCACCCGCCATCGATACCGGCGCGGACGGGGGCGGCATCATCTACGCCGGGCCGGAGGGCGGCCTGTTCATTCGCGAAGGCGCGTCGATCGAGATTCCCAGAGGAGCGTTGAGCTCCGAGGCGCAGATCACCGTGACGGTGATCGACTCGAACATCCCGGAGGTCCCGGGACGAAAGCGGATCAGCATGGGCTACCGCTTCAGCCCGGCGAGCCTCGTCTTCAACGAGCCGGTCACGGTTTCGGTGCTCTACCTGCAGGACCGCGTGCCGAAGGGCGTTGACCCCGCGACCTTCGACGTCCGGCGCGGGACCGGTGACGATCCGTACCTGCAGCTCCCCTCCCCCAGCACCCTCCCGGAGTTCCAGAGCGTTCGCGCGCGCACCGACCGGCTGGGTCTCTTCTGGGCGACCAGCCCGGAGAAGCCCGCGGTCAACGAGGTGAAGCTCGCGCCGGAGGACGCCACCCTTCGTCCCGGCGAGACCGCGCAGTTCACGGCCCAGGTCACCGACCCGGCCGGCAATCCGCTGCCCGAGGTCCAGGTGACGTACTCCATCGTCCCTGCCCGCGTGGCCAGCGTCGACGCGACCGGGCTGGTGACCGCGCTCCAGCCGGGGACCGCCACCCTCACCGCCCAGGCCGGCGACGTGACGATGACCGCGCCCGTCCGGGTGGTCGGCGACACGGTCGGGCCCACCTCCTTCATCCACGAGAACCCCTTCCCCACCGGAAACGATCTCCACGGCGGCGGGATCTTCAACGGGGTCGCCTTCTTCGTCGGCGGCAACGGGACCCTGTTGACCCGCAGCCCGACGAGCGAGTGGACCCGCCACTTCTCCAACCCGGGCCTCACCCTGAAGGCCGCCGGCGGTGGCTTCCCCGCCGGTGGCGTCGCCGTCGGCGTGTCCGGAACGTCCGGCGTGCTGGTGGAGATCACCGGTGCGTCCAGTGCGCCCACGGTGAAGAGCTTCCCGACCGTCGAGCCGCGCGCGCTCTGGTACGACGGCACGCACGGGATGGCCGTCGGCTACGGCAACGACGTGATCATTCGCCGCAATGGTGAGTGGGTCATCGAATACAGCCCCTCGTTCGAGACCCTGCTCGACGTGATCGGCGACGGCCAGGGCGGTTTCACCACCGTGGGCAGCCGCGGGTCGCTGTACCAGTACGACCCGACCACGATGAGCTGGAATTCGCTCTACGACACCCAGCTCAACGTCCTGCTCACCGATGCGGTGCTGGCCCAGGCGAACGGAAGCGACGCGTGGGCCGTCGGCGCGAACAAGCTGTGGCGCTTCACCGGCGCTGGCTGGACCTCGTTCAACCTTCCGGCGACTCCGGCGCTGGACGACCTCACGTCGATCGGCAGGGTGGATGGGCGCATCGTGGTGGCCGGAATCGACGGAAGTGACCCGTGGCTGCTCGTCTACGACCCTGCGTCCGCAGGCTGGACCACGACGAAGCTTCGGCGCGGACAGGTCATCCGGGGCATCTTCGGCGACGGGACCACCGCCTATGCCGTTGGCGACGTGGGCGCGGTCTGGCAGTACGGCGGCGGCACCTTCAGCGAGCTGTCCAGCGGGTTCTACGGCGACGTGGCGGACGTGTACGCGGCGCCGGGAGCCGTGGTCGCGGTCGTGAACGAGTGCGCGGACGTGGCGTGCACGGCGCGGATCGGCAAGGTGCTCAAGCGGTCCTCCGCGGGCGTCTGGCAGGAGCTGGGCGCCCAGGTCTTCACCGGGCCGCTCTTCTCCGTCGCAGTGCAGTCGGAGACCCAGATCTTCGTGGGCGGCCTGGGGGCGTATTACCGGTACGACGGCCAGGCCTGGTCCGCGCCGATAAGCCTCGGCACGTCGGCGGCGCTCCTGGACATGGCGATCTGCGGAGACGACCTCTACGCCGTGGGCACCGCAGGGGCGTGGTTCCGCGGCAAGGGCAATCTGCTGACGCAGTCTCCGCTCGGGAGCCTCGACCTGTACTCGGTGAGCTGCCAGGGCTCGGCCGAAGTGTGGATGGCCGGGGACATGACCCTCTACCGGCTGCGGGCGAACAGCGCGAACTACATCAAGGACCCCGACGTGAACCAGGCCGCGTGGCGGACCGTGTGGACGCCGGCGCAGGGCGAGGCCTACGTCTTCGGTGACTCGCGCTGGGGCGTGTACTGGAACACCGCCCACATGCTCGTCTACGACGCCCCCGGCGGCGTGCTGCCCGACATCATCACCAGCTCCTGGGGCTCCTCGGTCGATAACCTGTACGCGGTCGGCTACACCCTCTCGCCCGTCGCGTTCGGCTACGCGGCCCGCTTCAACGGTGCGTTCTGGAACCTGATCGACTCCGGTTCGGAGCGGCCGATCACCCGCATCCATGGCTCGTCGGCGACCGACGTGTACCTGACCACCGAAGGCGGCGGCATCCTCAGGGGCGTGGTGCCGTAGAAACCAGCGCCGCGAGCGTGCCCTTCTCCTCGAGGATGCGCTCGCGGAACTTCCGGAGCTGCTCGTAGCTGACGTTGTCGCCGCGCCCGTGGGCCACCGGGTCGCGCAGGGTCTCCTTGCTCCACTGCACGAAGGCCGCGAGCCCGTCGAAGAACGCGTCGTCGTCCGGCCAGCGCTCCTCCAGGAATTGCTGGAACGGACGCAGGTAGGACTCCTTCCTGCGCGCGAGCACCCGGCCCACCTCGCCCATCGACGGGGCACGCCCGGGGCGCTCTTCGTCGAACGCCTCGACGAAGTGATCGAAGTAGTCGACCCGGGAGCCACGCCGCTCGCGCACCGCGCCCTTCAAGAACTCGGCGAGCCGGCCCCGCTCGCGCAACCACACGCGGAAGCGCTCCACGAACAACGTGTACAGGGCCCGCTCCAGCGCTCCGGTGTAGAGCACCGCCACCGCCGCCGCTGGCAGATCGGTGAACAGGGCCTTCTGGTACGTCTTCTCCGCCACCAGGAACCCCTCCAGCACCGCCCGCGGACACTCCGCCAGCGCCGGGCCGAGCGCGCGCTCGACGTTCGCTCTCGCCTTGTCCTCGGCCTCCTGCTCGCGCTGGATCAACTCCTCGCGGACCTTCTGCTTGTGGGCCGCCTCTGCTTCGCGCGCGGCGCGCTCGGCCGCGGCCTTCGCCTCCTCCTCGGCACGCCGCGCCTTCTCCTCCGCCTCCCTCTGCGCCGAGCGCAACCGCTCCAGCTCTGCCCGGAGCGCTTCGAGCTCGCCCTCGCGCGCGGAGAAGCG
>JBAWAM010000587.1:0-2179 GCA_049589315.1 Myxococcaceae bacterium | reverse complement strand
GGGTGACACCCTCCGCTTCACGTGGAGCCTGGAGACGCCTGCCGGGAGCACCGCGTCGCTGAAGGGCAAGACCGGGAGCACCAACACCTTCCCCGCCGACGTCGTGGGGAGCTACACGGTGACCGTCCTCGTGGATGACGGGGAGCTGGAGGCGACGACCTCCGCGACCGTGACGGTGCTGGAGGAGCTGGTGATCAACCAGGCCCCGGTGGCAGATGCGGGCGAACCCGTGACGCTGCACGTCGGCGACAAGGTCCTGCTCGCCGGGACCGGCAGCAGCGATCCCGAAGGGGACGATCTCACCTACAGTTGGACGTTCCTCTCCCGTCCCGAGGGCAGCGCAGCCCGCTTCGACGAGGCCTCTGCGCCTTCGCCGAGCTTCACCGCCGACGTGGTGGGGCGCTATCTGGTCGCCCTGGTGGTCAACGACGGAGAGCTGGATTCCGCCGCGGCCCAGGTCCAGATCGACGCGACCAATACCGATCCCGTCGTGGAGACCGGCGCCAATCGCTCCGGCCATCCGGGGACCCCCATCGAGCTCATCGCGGTGGCCAGCGATGCCGACAGGGACCCGCTGAGCGTGGCCTGGGAGGTCGTGAGTCAGCCGCAAGGCGCTGCCCCGCAGCTCACCGTGACCGATGCACTGGCCACTTCGCTGATCGCCGACTTGCCTGGCGCGTACACCGTCGAGGTCCGGGTGCGCGATGCGTTCGGAGGCGGCGCGACCGACAGGCTGATGGTCACCGTGGAGAACCGCGCCCCGATGGTGAGCGCCGGCAGCGACGCCGCCGGTATTGTCGGCCAGGCGGTCGCGCTCGTCGCCACCGCCAGCGATGCCGATGGTCATGCGCTCACGTACCAGTGGTCGGTGGTCTCCAGGCCGGGCCAGGGGGCGGTGACGATTGCCCACGCCGACAGGCTTCAGGCCAGCTTCGTTCCCCCGGTCGAGGGCGTCTTCACTCTACGCTTCATGGTCACCGATGGGTTCGCCACCGCATTCGACGAGGTGAGCGTCGTCGTCACTGCGGCGACCGTGAACCGTCCGCCGGTCGCGGACGCGGGAGCCGACTCCGTGATCAACCTTGCCTCGGGTGCGACCATCGCGCTCTCCGGTGCGGGAAGCACCGATCCCGAAGGGGAGACGCTCACCTATCGCTGGTCGATCGTGTCCAGGCCGGCGCAGAGCACCGCAACGCTGACGGCGAACGGCGCCGTGGCCTCGCTGGTGCCCGACGCGGCCGGCACCTGGGTGTTCTCGCTGGAGGTGAGCGACGGCGAGCTCACCAGCACGGACAGGGTGACGGTGCGGGTGAATACGCCGCCGGTGGCGCCCTGCCTGGTCATCTCGGAGTACGTGGAGGGGAGCGGCTTCAACAAGGCGATCGAGCTCTTCAACTGTGGAACCCAGCCGCTCGACCTCGCCGGATATCAGGTCTGCCTCTCGACCAACGGCGCGGCAAACTGCGGTCAGTCGATGACGCTCTCGGGGAGTCTGCCCGCCGGAGAGGTCTTCGTCGCCTGCCATCCTCAAATCGGAGGAGCCGGTTCGGCAGCGTGTGATGTCAGCAACATCAGCGTGATCAACTTCAACGGCAACGACGGCATCCGCTTGCGCGAAGCAGGCTCCGGCGTGGTGGTCGACGCCTTCGGGAGCTTCACTGGTACCGACCCGGGAAATCACTGGGTGGACCGGACACTGCGCCGTGAATGCAGCCTGGCTCCCTACCTCGAGACCAGCGACTTCACGGATTCTGCAGTGTGGGGGCTCTACTACCGACAGTACCCGAAGGACGACGTGTCCAACCTGGGCCTGCCTCCGAACGTTGGCACCTGCCCGTAGACCAGCTCGACCAGGTCGAGCTGCCGGTACACACCCATCGGAGAGCGCCTACGCCGTGCCCGCGGCCGAAGGTTTCGTCCGGCCCTTCATCGTCAACACGATCCCCAGCACCAGCAGCGCGGTCGCGCCGATGGCCGAGCCGACGAGCTGCCATTGAATGAGGGCTGCGGCGGTGTCGCGGGTGACATCGACACAGTTGCACTGCGTCTGGGTGAGCCGGGTGGTGTTCTGCGATATCAGGAACGAGGGGGCGATCAGCGACGCGACGATGGCGCCCAGCACCGCCCCGGACATGAGATAGACCAGCAGTCGCTTGAGAAGACCCATCGCGGGCTTCGA
>JBAWAM010000586.1:0-1677 GCA_049589315.1 Myxococcaceae bacterium | reverse complement strand
GTAGCAGACATCGCGTCACGTCCACGTCATGTCCGTTGTTCCCCTCAAAGCAGACATTCGTCAGCCCGAGTGGCACGTCCGCTATGTGCCATAAGCGGACATAAATAGGTTCGTCACCCAAGCATTGAGCGTGCTTAGTGCGTCGTCGGCTGTTGTGCGTGTGTGGTTGGACGATGCGCCGGCTGGAGTACGTCTCGGCCGTCACCGGCTATCGGACCTGGATCCACGGCCGGATCGTTAACCTCGAAAGCAAGCAATCGCTTACAAACCTGGACGGTGTCGGTCAGTTTGATCGCCGTAGCATCCTGGATAGTGGAAATGAGAACTTTGAAAGCCCTAGGCTCACAACCTCCTGCCTCGGTCCATTTGTGCTCGGTGAGTAGGAAAGCGTAAATCTGCGCAACGTCCGCAGCGAGAGAAGGTCCAAGGGTGGCTAGTCGCGGCGAGTTGGCATCGTAAGAAGGTGTCGCCACACGTTGAATTTCGAAAGGTGTAGGGAATCGGGTTAAACCGTTCCTGATGATGTCATCGAGGACGTCTTGCACGCCTTCGAGCCAGATCAGTCTGTTGTTGAGTTGATATGCGGCAGCCATCAGATCGCCCCGTAGGGCAGCCGCTAAAACGACGGCGTCTTTCCTTTCGAGATCGTCTCGAACATCGCTTTCCATTCGCGCCAGATGCTCTCGGGTTTCGCGTTCAAGTTTTGCTGTTTCGAGCAGCGTGTCGCGCTGTAGGGCGGCTTGCTGAGCGTGAGACGCAGCGAGAAGTCTAAAGCCCGACCGCATTTGCCACGCAATAAGGCTGACGCCGATAACAATGCCCATCAGTGTCGCCCATCCAATTGGGAGGTCACTGATGCTTATCAAGTTTCCGAGGTCGGCTTGGTACACGCCGGCAAAAGCGGCTTTGACTTTTTCAGCAGACCAGAAGAACCACCGCTGGAGCGGCTCGAATGCATTCACTACGCCCACGCTGGTAACAAATACCGCGAGACCGCATAGTGAGATCAATACCTTCTTGAGCTTTCCCTCACACATAAACGCGCATCACCTTACTCTAGTGCAATTGAAATTGAGGATTGCGGTGAATTTTGGGTTTGCTCTAAGGCGATCGATTCCTGCCTAGACTTGTCTCTAGCATTATTTTGGGAGTCTGACTTTGGTCACTTTGAAGTTGGGACGATGCCGGCCCGATTCGGGCGGGGAAAGCAGACACCAGGATCTGCGATGCATCGAACAAAAAAGAAGCCCCGGCGCCGCGACTGGTCCATTACCATGGCCATAACGCCGTGGTCAGCACGGCGGCGTTTGGCGTAGATCAAAGTCAGCGCTCAGGATTTCGGTCCCTTGGCCAAAGCTGGCCGAGCACTATGGCGAGCAAGGATGCCGCTATTGAAATCCAGGCCAGTTCGATCCAGCGCGCGTGACCTGTGATAATCGCGAGTACGGCTCCGATAGTTGCAATAAGGAGGGCCAAAGTCGCGAGCGCGCATGCAATTAGGATGAGAGATCTAATCACCTTCATTCCTTCTCGACTAGACCAAGGATCTCTTCTCCGCTCAACCTACCCTTTTCAGCAAGCGCGTTTGCGATAGTTTCGATTTCCGTCCAATGCTCTTCGACGCGCGCCTTCGTTCGCTCAGTCACAGTTGATAGGAGTGCGGAAGCTGTATTCATA
>JBAWAM010000585.1:0-13424 GCA_049589315.1 Myxococcaceae bacterium | reverse complement strand
CGTGGATGGAGTGGCTGAAGCAGTTGCTCGGGTTCGCGCTCCTGGGCACCGCCGTGTGGCTGGTCTGGGTGTTGGGAGGGCTTGCCGGCGTCGACGGCATGGCCCGGGTCCTCGCGTTCCTGGTGGTGGTCGCGGTGGGCGCATGGGTCCTCGGGCTTTCGCAGGATGGGTCGGCGCGCCGACGCAACGCCGGCGTGGTCGCCGCGGGCCTCCTGGTGGCCGCGGGCGCAGGACTCACGCTTCGTTTCAACGAGGCGGCGACGCAGAAAGCCCCGGCCACGGTCGGCGCGCGCTCCGCGATGCACTGGAGCGAGGACGAGGTGAAGGCAGCGCTCGCGAAGGGACGCCCCGCGTTCGTGTACTTCACCGCGGACTGGTGCCTCACCTGCAAGTTCAACGAGCGGACCGTACTATCGAGCGACGCCGTCCAGCAGGCATTTGCGGCCCATGACGTCGCCGTCTTCATCGCCGACTGGACGAAGCGGGATGCCCGGATCAGCGAAGCGCTCGCCCGGCATGGACGCGCCGGCGTGCCGATGTACCTCGTGTTCGGTCCGGGTGGCGGAGCCCCGGAAGTGCTGCCAGAACTGCTCACGCCGGACCTGATCGTCCGGGCGGTCGCACAGGCCGCCGGAAGCACCCCACCCACGAAAGAGGAGCCACGATGAACCTACGCCAGACCGTGTCCCGTCTCACCTGCGCGGTGCTGTTCGCCGCTTCCTTCCCTGCGCTCGCCGCGGACGTCGGCAAGCCCGCGCCCACCTTCACCCTCAAGGACGAGACGGGCGCCGAGCACTCGCTGGAGAAGTACCGAGGCAAGGTCGTGGTGCTCGAGTGGACCAACCCCGAGTGCCCGTACGTGCAGCGGCACCACGCGGCGGACACCATGGAGAAGACGCTGGCCTCTCTTCCGAAGGACAAGGTCGTGTGGCTCGCGGTCGACTCCACCGCCCAGAACACGCCGAAGAAGTCTTCCGAGTGGAAGAAGAAGGAGAAGCTCTCCTGGCCCATCCTCCAGGACGCGAGCGGCACCGTCGGCCGGACCTACGGGGCGAAGACCACGCCGCACATGTACGTGATCGACGAGAAGGGCGTGCTGCGTTACGCCGGCGCGATCGATGACGACCCGCGCGGGCGCAACGAGAAGCCGGTGAATCACGTGAAGACCACTGTCGACGCGATCCTCGGCGGCAAGCCGGTCCCTGCATCCACGACCACGCCCTACGGTTGCTCCGTGAAGTACCGAAGCTGACAGCCAGCGTGCACGAATTCGCGCAATCCTGACTTGCCCGGCATCGGACCGTCCGCTAGATGGAGGACCAGCGAGGCGGATATTCCATGAGGCAGACTATCTCTGAAGCAGGGCATCGGGATGTCTCGCGCCTTCTCGATGCCCTGACGGCGATCGGCCGACGCAACTGCCTGCGCGATCCCATGACGATGCTCGTGGAGCAGGCGGAGCTGTCGCCTGCGCAGGTCCATGCGCTGAGCTGGCTCCGTCTCGACGCGCCCTTGACCATGGGCGCACTCGCCCAGCGCCTCGGCGTGACGGAGAAGACCATCACCGGAGTCGTCGATCGGCTCGAGCGCGCGAAGTACGCGCAGCGTGAGCGCAGCTCCGCCGACCGTCGAATCGTCGAGGTCGTCCTCACGCGTCAGGGACAGAAGCTCGCCGATCAGATCCAGGTCGAGGTGGAGAGGAAGCTCGGAACCTTCCTCCAGCACCTCGACAACCAGGACCGCGCCGCGCTCTTCCGGATTCTCGAAAACATCGCGGCCAGGCTCGAATCCGCCGCACACCACTCCACGGCCGAATCCAACAACGACTGACACTCCTATGCTCCTCACCGTACTCACGACCCTCCTGGTCGCCCAGACGCAGCCCGTCCTCACCCTCGAGCAGGCCTTCCAGCAGGCCGAGGAGAGCAATCTGGACCTCCAGGTCGCTCGCGCACGACTGGTCCAGGCCGACGAGATCTCCGCGAAGGTCTGGGCGGGATACCTCCCCCAGGTCAGCATCAGCGGGAACTACACGTACAACTCCAGCGAGGCAGTCATCGCGCTGCCGACCGGGTACTACATCCGCGACGTGGGAACCACGGAGGGTCAGCCTCCCGCGGGTGGGGAAGTCCCCGGCGCCCCCACCAGCCTGATCCAGGTTCCGGCGCAGTTCATCGAGACGGAGATCCAGAAGCGGCACATGATCAACGGCACGGCCCAGCTCACGCAGGGGCTCATCATCCCGCAGCTCTGGCCCGCCTTCCGCAACGCCAACCTGGCCGAGCGCGCGGCCGAGCTGAGCGTGGAGAACGCGCGTCGCGAGATCCTCTTTGCGACCGCGCAGCTCTATTACGCCGCCGAGGGCCTCCGCGAGGCGGTGGGCGTGCAGGAGCGGCTCCTCGAAGTGAACCGCCAGCACGAGGCGGACGCGGAGACGCGCTTCAAGGTCGGAACTGTGAACAAGGTTGCGCTGCTGCGCGCGCAGATCGAGCGGGCCAAGTCCGAGCAGGACCTGCTCCGCACCCGGAACGCCTACATCTCGGCAAAGCTGGCGTTGGCGACGCTGCTCAACCGGCCCATGGATTTCGAGGTCACCCGCCCAACCGAGCCCGCCCCGGTCGGCTCGCCGGAGGAGCTGCTCGACGCGGCGCCCCGGAACCGGCCTGACGTCCTCGCCGCCCAGACGAACCTCGAGCTCGCCGAAGGACAGAGGAGCGCCGTCCATTACAAGTACGCCCCGAGCGTCACCGGCATCGCCCGCCTCAACGCCTCCAACGCCGCCGGCTTCACCGGCGAATACACGACCTGGACGGTCGGAGCCGCGCTGAACTGGACGCTCTGGGATGGCGGCCTGCGCGAGTCGGAGCTGCGCGAGAACGCGGCGAAGGTGGTGGAGAACCGCGCTGCTGCACAGCAGTCGGAGCTTCGGGCGCGACAGGAGGTCCAGACCGCGTGGCTGGAGCTGCAGAGCGCCGAGGCCAACTCGACCAAGGCCCAGGAGCAGCTGCGCCTGGCGACGGAGAACGCGGACCTGGTGAAGGCCAGCTTCGACGCCGGCGCGGCCTCCTACCTGGACGTAGTGGACGCCAACGCGGCGCTCACCGGCGCGGAGCTCTCTGCGATCAGCGAAGAGCTGAGCGCACAGCTCGCGACCCTGAGGCTGGCGAAGGCCGCCGGCCTGTTCGATCCCACGAGAGGCGCTTCGAAGTAACTGTTCAGGGCGTGGCCACCCGATCGGCGAGATCGCGATCGATCAGGTGCGTGTAGTCCTTGGCAAGCGTCCCGTAGATGCACTTCTCGATCGGCCCTGTCAGCTCGTTGCGCAGCATGCCCAGGAACTGGGGCGGCGCGACGAGGATGAGCCGATCGAAGGCGTTCTGGTTGTAGGCGTCATTGAGCATCTTGCTGATGCTGTGCGCGAACCGGAATTCCTCATTGGCACGCGGTTCGGTCTTTCCGCCGACCGCCGATCTCTGGTTCGGACCGACGTCGTACCTCCGACCCGGGCGGTCGGAGGTGAGCTCCAGCCCCTTCTCCCGGCCGATGTCGTTCTCGAACTCCTCGAACTTCACCCACTCGTGGCTCGCCTGCCTCTTCAGGAAAAACCGACAGTGGCTCGCATCACAGACGACGATCCAGGTGCGTTCCATGCGACCTCCTCGACGCAAGGTAGTCACCGGAGGCGGGACTCGACGGCGCCCGTGAGGGGCTGCAGGCGTGCAGGCGCTTGCGCGCCTCAGGCGGCGACGAACTGGCGTTCGACGAGCCGGCGATACAGGCCGTCTTGCGACACGAGGGCGTCGTGCCGGCCGCTCTGGATGATGCGGCCACCGTCGAGCACCACGACGCGATCCGCCCCCACCACGGTGGACAGGCGGTGGGCGATGACGATGGTGGTGCGCCCTTCCATGAGGCGCTCCAATGCCTCCTGGACGAGGTGCTCGCTCTCCGCATCGAGGGCGCTGGTCGCTTCGTCCAGCACGAGGATGGACGGATCCTTGAGCAGCGCCCGTGCGATGGCGACGCGCTGTTTCTGACCGCCGGAGAGCTGCACGCCGCGCTCGCCGACCTCAGTGCGGTAGCCGTCGGAGAAGCGGGAGATGAACTCGTGCGCGTTCGCCGCGCGCGCAGCCGCCTCCACGTCGGCGTCGGCGGCGTCGGGCCGGCCGTAGCGGATGTTCTCGGCGATGCTGGTGGAGAACAGGATCGGCTCCTGGGAGACCACCCCCACCTGTTGCCGGAACCAGCTCGGGTCGAGCGAGGCGAGCTCGGCGTCGTCGACGCGGATCACGCCCTCGTCCGGGTCGTAGAGACGGGTGATCATCCCCGCGATGGTGGACTTGCCTGCGCCCGAAGGTCCGACCAGGGCGACGCGCTCGCCCGGCGAGACCTCCAGGTCGATGCCCTGCAGGACCGGGATGTCTTTGCGGGTCGGATAGGCGAAAGACACGCGCTCGAAGCGCACCGCGCCGCGCAGCTCCGGCAGTTGCCGTCCACCGGCGATGGGGATGGCGGGGGTGCGTTCGACCAGCTCGAAGACGCGCTCCGCGGCACCGCTGGCGCGGTTGAAGTCCGCCCACAGCTCGCTCAAGGCGCCGAGCGAGAAGGCGACGAGGAGCGTGTACACGAGGAACGAGGTGAGCCCGCCGACGCTGAGTGCGCCATCGAGGACGAGGTGTCCGCCGTACCAGAGCACCACCACCGCCGCCGCAAAGGCCCCGAACGACGCAGCGCCCATGAACAAGGCGGAGATCCCCGCGCGGCGACGGGCGAGCTCGAACGAGCCCATCACCGCGCGGCCGTAGCGGTCGGACTCGACGCGCTCGGCGGCGAAGACCCGGACCGTGCGAATCCCGGAGAGCGTCTCCTCGGCGACCTCGCTCGATTTGGCGAGCGCGTCCTGGACCTCGCGAGAGAGCTTCCGGACCCGGCGGCCGTACACCACCGCGCCGATCGCGACCGGCGGAACCACCAGCAGCATCAACCCGGTGAGGACGGGAGAGGTGTAGAAGAGCAGCACGACGCCTCCGACGACGGTGGCGAGGTTGCGCAGCACCATGGAGATGTTCGCGCTGACGGTGCTCTGCAGGACCGTGGTGTCCGAGGCCAACCGGCTGGTGAGCTCGCCCGTCCGGCGCGCGTCGAAGAAAGCGACCTCCTGTTCCACCAGCCGCGCGAAGAGATCTCGCCGAAGCCGGGCCACCACGCGCTCGCCGGCCGTGGTGAACAGGTAGTAGCGCGCAGCCACCGCGACCGCCTGCACCAGGAAGATGACCGCCAATCCGAGCGCAGCCTGGTCCACCAACTCCGGCGCGTTCTTCGCGAGCGCGCCGTCGATGATGATCCGGATCGCCTGCGGGAACGCGAGACTCATCCCGCTGCCCAACGCGAGGAACACAGTCCCCAACGCGAGCGTCCGCCACTCCGGTCTTGCGAGCCGAAGCAGACGGCCCAGGGATTCACGTCGGTTGTTCATGATGGGGTGAGGGGCGATCAGCGAGCCCACTCGGGGGTCATTCTCTAGCACCCGGGAGCTTCATCCGCCGGTGTTTCCGACACCGATGAGGTGCCGGCCCCTGGTCCATTCGCGTGACGAAGACCCCGACATAACCCCGATGTGCCGCAAGGTACTGCCTCAGGTCCGTCTCCAGGACGCTGCCTGCGAAGTGGTCACCCACGATCCATCTCCCGTCGCCCGAGTACATCCCGGTGTGCCAGACCCAGACTTTCCGATCCTCGAGCAGACCCATCGCCGGCTCCGCTGGATTCTCCTCGAACCCCACGAGCAGAAGGACGTCACCGGGTTTCAGCTTCGACACGTCCAGCTTCTCCGAAGCGATGGGCGCCATCCCCTCGACCGCCGTTCCCAGTTCGCCCCTCGCGACTGAGACCGTAGGGAAGACCGAGAACGACTTCCACCCGCAGGTCCCGACCCGTTCCGCCGCGTAGTAGAGGACACCCTGACAATCGATTCCCTCGACCCTGTCGCCGGACACCCTCATGCGCCCGCCGAAATCGTAGGGAACGCCCAGCACCTCGCGTGCAGAGCTCACCATACGGTCCCCCAGCTTCTCGCGGGCGTGTGCCGAAGCCGAGGCAACGAGCAGGACGAAGCACAGTGCAGATCGAACGTGCATGGTCGCCCGCTGTGCAAGCGACGAGCCGTTCAGAACCGCGGCAGGGTCCCCACAGTACGCGGCTCGACTTCCACAGTGCTGGAAAGAAGTGGCCCGTTCAGGCGTGATCGCGGGCATGACGCGGCTCCTCGTCCACATCACCAGCGCGTGCCTCGCCGTCTCGCTGTCGGCGTGCGCCCCCACACCGCCCACCAAAGAGCCCCCAGCGCCGCCCGGGCCAACCGTGCACGAGCCCACCCGGGTCGAGCGGGTCCAGGACTGCGGAGAGATCCCGCTGGGAGGCAGGAACGAAGCCATCCTGCGGCTCCATGCGCCCGCGACGCGGGACATCACCGCGCAGCTCCAGGTGAGCCAGGTCCTGCGACTGTCCCTGCCGGAGCCCAATGAGAGCGGGATTCACACTGCGAGCATTCCAGCCGGAAACACGCAGGAGCTCGCGATCGGCTGCCGAGGAGACCAACTCGGCGGATTCGCAGCCGACGTCCGGATCGATCTGGTCGAAGAGTCCCGAACCCAGGTGGTCACCCTCACAGGACGAGTGAAGGGAGCGCGCCTCGAGCTCAACCCGAAAAAGATCGACTTCGGCGACGTCGCCGTCTTTCCCGGGCGTGCCTCGAGGACGTACGCGCGACGCAGCCTCCTGCTCCGCAACGAAGGAAACGCGCCGCTCCAGTTCGAAGCGGAGACACCTTTCCGGGTGGAGGAGCTCGATGGAAGCGCGGCAGAGGAGTTCTTTGCGCAGCCGGCCGGCGGTGTGCTCGGCGACATCGATCCCGCCCCCGGTCAGAACACACGGAGGCTGGACCTGACCTTCGCTCCGGCGACCGCCGGCCGGAAACAGGTGCTCCTGTACATCGAGAGCGACGATCCGCGCGCGCCCACGAAGGCAGTGCGGCTCCAGGCGAACGCCGTCGAGCTTCCACCGTGTCAGCTCGAAATCACCCCGGCCCTGATCGACTTCGGTCAGCTCGCGTCCAACCAGGTGACGAAAGCGATCGTGCAGCTTCGGAACCTCGGGACCACTCCCAACGCGCGCTGCCTCGTCTCCGGAATGCGCGTCAGCGGCGCGAACGCGTTCTTCACGAGCTCCCCCGAGTCGCTGGAGCTGCCCCCCGGAGCGGTGGCGTCGGTCGAGCTCACCGCCGTCTCGCATGGAACTCCCGATCCCGCTGGACGCGTGGTCACCGGAGCGCTCGAGTTCCTCGTCTCCGATCCCGACCAGCCCGAGCGAAGCGTCCCGCTGAGAGCGAGCCTCTCTCCGTCCTGCCTCGAGCTCTCGTCTCCTGCCCTCGTCCTGAACGCGTACGGCCCCGCGTGCGCGGTTCGGGACTCGCTCGTGTTGAAAAACGTGTGCAGCGAACCCATGACGCTGATGGGGATCGACGCGCCCCAGCCCCCGTTCACGCTCGTCCAGACGCCCGCGATACCGACTGCGGGTTTTCAGCTTGATCCCGGAGAGCAGACGATGCTCTCCGTGAGATACGCGCCAGACGGCCGCGGCCTTCACGCCGGCAGCATCCGGATCGCACTCCAGGAGGCGAGCGTCGCGACGACCCGGCAGCTGCTGCTTCACGGCATCGCGCCCGAAGCTCCGATGCACACCGACACCTTCGTGCAGCCTGAGCCAATCGGTCCCGACGTGCTGATCGTCATCGACAACGGTGAACCGCTTGCGCCGCTCTTCGATTCGGTTCGGAGGAACCTCGCCTCGTTTGCGAAGTACGCCCGATCCGTGGGCCGGGAAGTGCGGATCGCCGTGACGACGACGGCGGGCTCCGGTGGCGTGGGGCGGGCAGAGCTCGTCCCGGACGCAACGGGCGAGGTACTGCTCAGCACGAGCGCGCAGGATTTCGAACCGCGGTTCAACGAGCTCATCTCTGGCCTGACGATGGGGGCATCGGAGCGGGATGTTTTGGAGACCGCCATCGACGCCGCCAGGGGTTCACAGATGACGCTGCGAGAAGCCGCACCCTTCTCCGTCATCGCGATCACTGCGGCGTCGGATCGCTCTCCCGCACCAGTCGATGGCTACGAGTGGCAGCTGGAAGAGTTGAAGCCGGATCGCCGCATCTGGGTGTCCTTCAATGCCATCGGCCCGTACTCGGGCGGAAACAGCTGCACGCCCGAGGAGGACGATGGTCGGCTCGCCCGGCTCGCCCTGCTCACGGACGGCGTGCGCGAAGACATCTGCACTCCCGATTGGGAAACCAGCCTCGAGCGTCTGGGCACGTCCCACTTCGGCTCGCGTTACACGATTCCACTGAGCAGGCCGATCGATCCGTTCCGGGGAGCAACGAGTGTCCGTATTGACGGCCTCCTGGTTCCGTCGGTGGACAAGCGCGGCGCGACCGCCTGGACCGTCGCGCCCGAGGTGCATGGAGTCGAGTTCGAGCCGCTCTACGCGCCTCAGCCGGGCCAGGTCACCGAGATCACCTACCCGGTCGCCTGCTGGGAGTGACGAACGACAGAAAAAAGGGGACAGCACGTCCCCTTTTTCCTGTGCTGCCTAGCGAAGCGCTTCGCGCACCTGCTCGGCGATCCCGTTGGCGTCGAGCTTGAAGTACTTCAGCACGTCGTCCGGCAAGCCGCTCTCGCCGAAGGTGTCGCGGACGCCGATGCGGTACAGCTTCTTCCCGACGCCGTTCTCCGCGAGCACCTCGGCCACGGCGGTCCCGAGCCCGCCGATGATCGAGTGATCCTCGGCCGTGACCAGCAGACGCGTCCGCGACGCGGCGTCGAGGATCGCCTTCGCGTCGATCGGCTTGATCGTGTGGATGTTCACCACGCCGACGTCGAGGCCCTCCTTCTCGAGGAGCTCCGCCGCCTTGAGCGCGAACATCACCTCTCCGCCGGTGGCGAAGATGATTGCGTCCTTGCCGCCGCCACGCAGCTCGACCGCCTTGCCCAGCTCGAAGGTGTAGCCCTCCTTGTTCACCCGCTCCAGCTTCTGGCGGGTGGTGCGGAGGAACGCAGGGCCCTTGTGGCGGCAGAGGAACTCCACCGCGGCCTCGGTCTCGAGGTCGTCCGCCGGCTGGATCACCAGCATCCCCGGCAGCGCGCGCATCAGCGCCACGTCCTCGATCCCCATCTGCGAGTGGCCGTCGTCGCCGATGGCGACGCCGGCGTGGCTGCCCACGATCCGGACGTTGGCCTGGGCGTAGGCGACCGACATACGGATCTGGTCGTAGCGGCCGGTGATGAAGGCCGCGAACGAGCAGGCAAACGGGGTCTTCCCGGAGAGGGCGAGACCCGCCGCCGTGCCGATCATGTTGGCTTCGGCGATGCCCATCTCGAAGAAGCGGTTCGGAAACTTCCTGGCGAAGATCTCCGACTTGGTGCTCTTCGCCAGGTCGGCGTCGAGCGCCACGATTTCAGGGTACGTGTCACCCAGCTTCGCGAGCGCCTCACCAAAGGCGTCGCGGGTCGCTTTGGCGGCCATCAGTTGTTCCTCCCGGAGGTGAGGTCATTGAGCTTGCGGAGCTCCTCGAGGGCCTTCTCCGTCTGGTCCTTGTTCGGAGCGACGCCGTGCCAGGAGATCTGGTGCTCCATGAAGCTGACGCCCTTCCCCTTCACGGTGTTGGCGACGATCATCGTCGGGCCGCCCTTGAACGCCTTCGCCTGATCGATCGCGCCCAGGATCTGCGCGTAGTCGTGGCCGTCGATCGACAGCACGTTCCAGTTGAACGCGCGCCATTTGTCGGCGATCGGCTCGATGTCCATGACGTCCTTCACCGGGCCGTCGATCTGGCCATGGTTGTAGTCGAGGAACACCGTCAGGTTGTCCAGCTTGTACCGGGGGGCGCTCATCGCCGCCTCCCAGATCTGGCCTTCCTGACTCTCGCCATCGCCGATCACGCAGTACGTGTGGAAGCTATCGCCGTCGAGCTTCGACGCGAGCGCCATCCCCTGCGCAACCGAAAGACCCTGGCCAAGCGACCCCGTGGGCGCCTCGATTCCGGGCAACCACGTGTTCACCGGGTGACCCTGCATCCGGCTTCCCCGTTCGCGGAGCGTCATCAGCTCCTCCTTCGGGAAGTAGCCGGCTTCGGCCATCACCGCGTAGAGGGCGGGGACGCCGTGGCCCTTGGAGAGCACGAAGCGATCACGCTCCGCCCAATCCGGGCGCCTGGGGTCATGGCGCATCCTCGCGAAGTACAGCGCGGTAACGATGTCGATGACCGACAAGGAGCCGCCGGGGTGACCGGAACCAGCCTTGTGGATCATCTCGATAATGGTCCCGCGCAAACGTCCAGAGATCTCCCGGAGGCGGGCGATCTCCGACGAGGCGGTCGTCTCGGTGGAGGGCATGGCGCGCCACTTAGCGGAAGGGAGTTGCTCCTTCAACCGGCATCCACCGCCGGTCGCGCACCACATGAAGGTCGATGTGGTGGGGAGTGAACCCCTTCTCAGCTCTGATCTTCGCCGGCGAGGTAGCTGAGAATGACCTCGTCGAGGCTCTTCTCTGAGATCAGGTCCTCACCGAAGAGCGTCTCCGCTCCGACCTCGTTCAGCTTCGGCGTGACCTTCATCTCGCGTGCGGCGATGACTTCCGGCGGAAGTTGCGGGTTGGGCGGCGGCGGCGTCGGCTTCAACGAGACGCCCTGCTGGAGCGTCACCTTCGCCGCCTCGGCCTCGGTGGCGAGCTGGCCGGGTTGGTAGTGGCGCACGCCCGCGATGGTGTCGAAGCTGTCGTAGACGCCGTTGATGAGGTTCCGCAGCATTTCCTTGTGCTGCTCCTCCATCAGCTCGCGCACGACGTCCTGGAGGTTCTCCGCGCCCAGGATGTCCGCGTACGAGGTCTTCTTCGACGCCAGGATGTTCCCGCCCACGAACAGGTGCGTGATGATGTGCGGGTTCCGGACGCCGGAGTCCTCGGTCTGGACGTGGTAGACCTTCCCCTTGTGCTTGATGTTGTGGTTGAAGCCGGTGACTGCTTTCTCGAAGGTCTTCACCATGGGGAGCGGCGCAAGGTAACAACCGGAATCACAACCGATCAAGAACGCGTCACTTTCCTGCTCGGTTCAAGCCAGCCTGGTCCCCCTCCGACCCTGACTCCTGTCCGGGCGGCCGGGTTGCGCCGATCCGGGCCGCCTCCTCGGGCGTGTTGACTCCCGTCAAAGCGCGAAGCGCTGGATCCACCTCGGCAAGCGCACGGGAGGAGATGCGGACGCCCGGCACCCCCTCGAGAACCGCGCGAAAGGACGGCTGCCCCTCGGCCAGCCTCAGCTCGAACCTGTCCCGGAGCCCCACGCGATAGAGGCCCGGCATCGGCTCGAGCCGCCCATCCCGCTCGAAGCAGACCCATTCGACGTCGTCGGCGATGTGCCGGACCAGGAAGTCAATCGCCTGCGCGTGGACGAACGGCATGTCCCCCGCGACCAGCAGGACCCAGCCTGTGGAGGCCGTGGAGAGCGCCGCGTGAAGCCCACCGGGCGCCCCGCGGTCGGCGATCCGGTCCGACACCACCCGAACGTCAAACGGCGCATACGGCGAGGGATCGTTGGCGACGATGATCGCGTCACCCACCTGCGAACGCAGCTCGAGCAGGCGTTCGAGAAAGCTACGCCCGTCCAGGCGCATCAGCGGTTTGGCGATGCCGCCCATGCGACGCCCGCGTCCGCCCGCGAGAATCGCCAGTGTGAGATCCGGGTGCACGTGGTCCATACTCGCATGCATGTCGCTCCTGTCGCTCCCACGCGCCCGGGCGCTTGCGCTCGAGTCGACGCACGCTGCCAGGCCGGAGGAGCGCTCGGTAGACGAAGCACTGGGTCTTCACCTCGCGGAGCCCATCGTGTCCCCGCGGGATCTTCCCGGTTGCGACAACTCCGCCATGGACGGGTACGCGCTCCGCGCCGAGGAGACCCGCGGCGCAACGCGGGATCGTCCTGCCCGCTTCCGGTTGGTGGAGACGATCTACGCCGGGGCCCGACCTTCGCGTTCGCTTCTGCCCGGTGAAACCGCGCGAATCTTCACCGGCGCGCCGATCCCCGACGGCGCCGACACCGTGGTGCGCCAGGAAGCCGCTCGTTCCTCAGGTGCGGAGGCCGAGATCTTCCTCGAGGCGCAGGTCGGCCAGCACGTTCGCCGACGCGGCGAGGAGCTGACACGGGGGGCGAGCCTGTTCGAAGAAGGTCAACGGATGGATGCCTGGGTCGCCGGGGTGATCGCGTCGGTGGGCATCGCCCGAGTCCGAGTTCGCCCCCGCCCCCGGGTGGCGGTGCTGGCCGTCGGTGACGAGCTCCTCGAGCCGGGCGCCCCCGCCGAACCGCACCAGATCCACGACAGCAACCGGGTCTTCCTTTCGGCGCTCGCGTACGACGCGGGCGCAGCAGTCGTCTCCACCGGACGCGCCCGGGACGACCGCGATGAGCTGATGCGCGCCATCACCGAGGCGCTCGATCGGTGCGACGTGTTGCTCACCAGCGGCGGTGCGTCCGTCGGCGATCGCGATCTCGTGAAAGGCGTGCTCCGGGAGCTCGGCGCCGAGTTCGTGGTGGACGGCGTCGCGCTCAAGCCGGGGAAGCCGGTGGGCCTCGCGCGGCTCGGAGAGAAGACCGTCGTTGTGCTCCCCGGCAACCCCGGTGCGGCCGCCGTCGGCTTCGACCAGCTCGCCCGACCCGTGCTGCTGGCGCGACAAGGCGCAGCCGAGCACCGTCGCCGGATGCGAGTGCGCCTCGACGACAATCGCCACAAGCAGGCCGGCTTGACGTACCTCCTCAGCGCGCGGCTCGAAGAGCGCGACGGAGAGCAATGGGCGCGCATACGCCCACAAGGTGCCGGGCAGCTCCTGCAGAACGTTTCCATGGACGGCTGGGTCATCCTCCCGCCCGGCAGAGCCGATTTTTCACATGGAGAGTGGGTCGAACTGGAGCTCTTCGCCAACGCGACATGGACCTCCCACTCCGTGGCCAGCCCCCTGCGCGCGCCCACGTCGGATGGCGCGCTCCGAGGACGCGGTCGCCCCCGTGCGCTCTCCATCGTCGGCTGGTCCGGTGCCGGGAAGACCCGGTTGATCAAGGTGCTGATCCCAGAACTCCGCGCGCGCGGACTTCGGGTCGCAGCGGTGAAACACAGCTCACACGCCCATCCCCTCCATCCCGAGGGAACCGACTCGCAGACGTTCGCCGAAGCCGGTGCCGACCACGTCGCGTTCGTCACGATCCAGGGCGTTCAGATCACCTCTCAGCCCGCCGACACCGACCTGCTTGCCGTGATCGAGCGACTCAATCGAAGCGTCGACCTCGTCCTGGTCGAAGGATGGAAGGACGGCCCACTCCCGAAGCTCGA
>JBAWAM010000584.1:0-10450 GCA_049589315.1 Myxococcaceae bacterium | reverse complement strand
TCACGGGGTGATCTCGCGGATCACGTTGTGGAACGAGTCGCTGACGTAGATCTTGCGATTCGGCCCGACCGCGATTCCGGTCGGGGAGACGATGTCGGCCACGTCACCGGTTCCCAGATCCGAGCCGATCTGTCCCGATCCCGCGATGGTGTGGACCCGGGTGCTGGCCGCGTCGGCGCCGGGCACCACCTTGCGGATCCGGAAGTTGGCCGTGTCCGCGAGCAGCACGTCACCCCTGGAAGTGACCTCGAGGCCCATCTGGGAAAGGAACTGGGCCTGATTGCCCGCCCCGTCCCGATAACCGAACGAGCCGAAGAGCTGGCCGGCAACCGTCGTCACCGACCGGCCCGGGTCGGGGTCGATCCGCCGCACCAGCTGGTTTGTGGCGTCGAGCACGTACACCTCGCCGCCGCCGCCGACCGCGATCGCCGAGGGGGTGGTGATCTGCGCCTGGGTGCCGAGCGCCGCATCGCGCCAGCCCCACGCCTCCCCCGTGCCCGCGAGGGTCACGACCTCGGAGGTGTCCGCGCGGATCATCCGGACCCGGTGGTTCGCCTGATCGGCCACGTAGAGGTTCCCCGCGGCGTCGACATCGATCGAGGTCGGGCGGTTGAAGCGGGCGGTCTTTGAAGGACCGTCGGTGTAGCCGTGGACGAAGCCCGCTCCCGCCACCGTGCGGACGGTCCATCCCCGGGACGGATCGGGATCGATCCGGCGGATCGCGTGGTTGTCCGAGTCGGCAACGTAGATCTCACCGCCCGGTCCCACCGCGACGTCCGTCGGTCGTCGGAACATCACCTCCGGACCCTGCCCATCGCGGTACCCCAGCCGGCCGTTACCGGCGATCGTCTGCACGTTCCATCCCTGCGGGGTGTTGCGGACGAGCCGGATGCGGTTGCCCCCGGTGTCTGCGACGATCAGCGTGCCATCGGGGGACACGTCCAGCCCGGTCGGACCGGAGAAGCGCGCGCTGGCGGCTGGACCATCGGCGTGCCCGGCGTCCCCAGCGACACCGGCGAAGGGGGCCACACTCGCCACCCAGTCCGCCTGCGGGGTTGCGGGGATGGGGCGGTCGGTTCCCACCGGGGGAAGGACGCGGGGCGCCCGGCGATGGGCGAGCGCGCGCTCGAGGACATTCAAGGTCACCCGGACCAGCCGCGCGTCGTGGTAGCGCGGATCCCGTCCGATCGCGCGGGGCCACCAGATAGTCCCGGCCGAGAACACCAGGGTTCCCGACGGGAGGAAACGGGTGACGGCGGTCGAGAAGGAGGGAATCCCCTCGGCGCTCACCACCGGGCTCTGCATCGCCACTTCGATGCCGCTCGGGTGGCTCGAGAGCTCGGGGAACGCCCGGTCGTATTCGAACCCGACGAGGCCGGGGAGGCTCTCGCCGAACTGCAGCCCGCTTTCCTGGAACATCCAGTGGGAAGGGTTGGTCACCACCAGCGGGAACGGCACGAGCTGCCAGTTCTCGTACATCACCCCGAAGAGCGCGCTCTCCGGACGGGCGTTGGGCTCGTCGCGGTAGCGGATGGTCGAGTACGGGACGGGATCGCTCTGGGGTTCGCTCTTGTAGCAGGCGATGGTCCGGTGCGGCGTCCCGGCCCGGTCGGGCTCCGTGCGCATGCGCCAATACCCGCCGTTGCCGCCGAAGTACGCGAGGCTCATCTGCCCGGACGCGAGCGCCGCGTCGATCTGGTCGCGCTCCTGCTCGGGCCAGTACTCGTCCTGCCCGCCGTGGACGAAGGCGCCGATACCGTCGAGGAAGTGGTCGAAGCGCAGGAAGTCGAGCTGCGACCCGTAGGTCACGTCGTAGCCGTACTGCTCGAGCAACTGGATCAGCGCGATGTCGAGCTCGAAGGTCTTCCCTCCGCCCTCCTCCTCCCGGTACGGCCGGTTGAAGGAGACCTCCCAGGCGCGTCCCGAAGGCATCGTCCCGGAGGCGTCCTGGTAGAGGCTCTCTCCGCCGAAGTCGTTGTAGGCCTGCCAGGTGCTGAAGTTGGGGGTGAACAGGATCTCCGCCGCGCGGTTGTCCCTCACCACGAACGGCGCCCAGCGCCGCAGCCCGTCCTCGCGGACGATCTTCACGATGTAGAAGCCGGACGGCCAATCCGCGCCCACGGTGAAGCGGAAGGTGTCGGGCCAGTCGCATTCCACGCGTGACGTGACCGGATCCCGCGGGCACGGCGGCAGGCTGTCCACCGTCCACGGGCCGGCCTTCCAGACCCGACGGGCGCCGGCACCGTCGTACCAGCCGATGCGGAAGACCTCGGCGGTGATCGTCGCCGGGGCGTTGGAGGACACCTTGACGCCGACCTCCTGCGCTACCGAGACAGACTCGACCGAGGTGTACAGCTCGATTTCGTCCATCCATGCGACGCGGCCGGCGCGCCAGTCGGGCGCTCCGGGCTTCAGATTCTCCGCAACGACCACGTTGGGCCCCGGCTGACGGGCGTGTGCGGTGGGCGGCGGGGTCGGCGGCCGCGGCTGCTTCGTCTCGACCCTGGTGTCCGGATTGGGTGGGCCGGGGAGGCGGCGGACCGCATCCTCATGACACCCCAGCCCCCACGCACCGCACAGCGCTACTGGCAGCCATGCCCACCGGACGCCCATCCCCACACCTCCTGCGCGGAAGTGGGGTAGGCATGCGCCGCGGTAATGCCAACCGGAAGCGACCTGCGAACGCTGTACACGCGTCCGCTAGCGGGCTGTCAGCCGCGCTGCGCGGCAGCCCGGGCCGGCTCGCTCGGCGCCTTCTTCCCGTCCTGGATCCAGCTCATCATCTCCCGGAGCCTTCGGCCCACGTCCTCGATGGGATGTGCCTTCGCGCTCTCCCTCATCCGGTTGAACTCCGTGCAGCCCTGCTCGTTCTCGCGGATCCACTCGCGCGCAAACGACCCGGACTGGATCTCCTGGAGGATCTTCTTCATCTCCGCCCGCGCGAGGCTGTCGACCACCCTGGGACCGCGCGTGTAGTCGCCATACTCGGCGGTGTCGCTGATCGAGTGCCGCATCGTCCCCAGCCCGCCCTCGTACATCAGGTCGACGATCAGCTTGAGCTCGTGGAGACACTCGAAGTAGGCGCTCTCCGGCTGGTACCCGGCCTCCACCAGGGTGTCGAACCCGGCCTGGACCAGGGCCGTCACGCCGCCGCAGAGCACTGCCTGCTCACCGAAGAGATCCGTCTCGGTCTCCTCCTTGAACGTGGTCTCCAGCACGCCGGCTCTCGTCACGCCGATTCCGCGCGCATAGCTCAGGCCGAGCGCGTGGGCCTGGCCGGTCGCGTCCTGGTGCACCGCGATCAACGCCGGCGTGCCCTTCCCGTCCTCGTACAACCGCCTGACCAGGTGTCCCGGAGATTTCGGCGCGATGAGCAGCACGTCGATGTCGGGCGGCGGGTTGATCTGCCCGTAGTGGATGTTGAACCCGTGCGCGAAGAAGAGCGCCTTGCCGGGACGCAGGTTCGGAAGGATCTCGGCCTCGTAGATCTTCTTCTGCGAGGTGTCCGGCGCGAGGATCATGATCACGTCCGCCTCGCGGGATGCCGCGGCGACGTCCATCACCTTGAGTCCCGCCTCCTGCGCCTTCGCGCGAGAGCGGCTGGCGGCGTGCAATCCGATCCGGACGTCGACGCCCGAGTCCCTGAGGTTGAGCGCGTGCGCGTGGCCCTGGCTCCCGTAACCGATGATCGCGACCTTGCGGGAACGGATGAGATCCAGGCTCGTGTTCTTGTCGTAATAGATGTTGGGCATAGGTCTGGTGCTGCGGTTGGGGTTGGGGTGAGACATCACGACCGTTCGCCCGGTCGCGTAATGGCCCCGAGCGAGGCGGAAGAGACCAGGGCGGCGTACTTGGCGAACACGCCCGAGGTGTATCGGGGAGGGGGCGGTGCGAAGCCCTTCAGCCTTTCGGCGATCACGGCGGCGTCGAGCTGCACCGAGAGCTCGCGTTTGTCGACATCGATGGTGATGACGTCTTCGTCGCGGAGTGCGGCGATGGGCCCGCCGACTGCAGCTTCCGGAGCGACGTGGCCGATCATCAGACCGCGGGTGGCTCCGCTGAACCTGCCGTCGGTGATGAGCGCCACGGTTTCACCCAGGCCCTGGCCGACCAGCGCCGCGGTGACGCCCAGCATCTCCCGCATGCCCGGGCCGCCCCGAGGTCCTTCGCAGCGGATGACCACCACGTCCCCTGCGCGGATGCGCCTGTCGCGGACTGCGGCGAACGCGTCTTCCTCGCGTTCGAAGACCCTCGCCGGGCCCTGATGGAAGCGCCGCTCGTAGCCGGCCATCTTGACCACGCACCCCTCCGGCGCGAGGTTGCCCCGGAGGACCACGAGCCCTCCGCTGGAGCGAATGGGTTCGCGGAGGGACCGTACTACTTGTTGTCCGGTCGTCTCGATGGCCGTGGCCGCATGCTCCTTCCAGGTCCGGCCGTCCACCGTCCGTGCGCTTCCATCCAGGAAGCCGCCGGTGATCAGGCGCTGGGCCAGAAGCGGCACGCCGCCCGCCGCGTCCAGGTCCACCGCGGCGAAGCGACCGCCGGGCTTGAGATCGCCGAGGAGCGGTGTCCTCTGGCTGACCCGATCGAAGTCGTCGAGCGCGAGCGGAAGGCCGGCCTCCCGCGCCAGAGACAACAGGTGCAGGATCGCGTTGGTGCTGCCGCCCGTCGATGCGACCGCCGCGATGGCGTTCTCGAACGACGCGCGGGTCAGGAATCCCGAGGGCCGCTGATCCCGCTCCAGCAGGTCCACCAGCAGGCGGCCGGCAGCGCGCGTCGCCTCGTCCTTACGCGGATCCTCGGCGGGGATCGTGGCGTAGCCCACGGGCGAGAGCCCCAGGAACTCGACGGCGAGCGCCATGGTGTTGGCGGTGTATTGCCCGCCACATGCGCCGCTCCCGGGACAGGCGTGGTCCTCGAGCTTCGCCAGCTCCTGCCGGGACATCTTCCCCGCGGCGACCGCGCCGACCGCTTCGAAGACATCCTGAATCGTGACGTCGCGTCCCTCGTGGCGGCCGGGCGCGATGGACCCGCCGTAGAGCACGAGCGAGGGGAGGTCCAGGCGGAGCAGGGCCATGGCAGCGGCGGGGATCGTCTTGTCGCAACCGACCAGCGCCACCACCGCGTCGAACATGTGTCCGCGACAGACGAGCTCGATGGAGTCGGCGATGACCTCCCGGCTCACCAGGGATGCCTTCATCCCCTCGGTGCCCATGGTCACGCCGTCGCTCACGGCGATGGTGTTGAACTCCATGGGGGTCGCGCCTGCGGCCCGGATGCCCTCCTTCACGCGCTCGGCCAGCCGGCGCAGGTGGAAGTTGCAGGGCATCGTCTCGGTCCAGGTGTTCGCCACCGCGACGAGCGGCCGGGACAGATCCTCGTCGGTGAAGCCGATGGCCTTGAGCATCGCCCGCGCGGGGGCCCGGTCCACACCCTCTGTGATGGCGCGGCTGTTTCGACGGGGGTCATGAGGCACGAGAAAACCCTCCTTTCAGGAAGTCGATCACCGCGCTGCCGACCGCGTCGGTGGTGGATGGGGTGAGGCCCGCCGGAGCGATGTCGGGACTGAGGACGTTCGAGTGAATCGCTGCGGAGATGGCCTCCTCGACCGCACGGGCCTCCTGCTCGAGCTGGAGCGAGTGCCGCAGGAGCATCGCCACGCTGGAGAGGGTCCCATACGGATTGGCCACTCCGCGGCCGGCGATGTCCGGCGCTGACCCGTGGATCGGCTCGTAGAGCCCGAGTGTTCCGTCGCCCAGGGACGCCGACGGGAGCATCCCGATCGAGCCCGTGAGCATCGCCGCCTCATCGGTGAGGATGTCCCCGAACATGTTCTCGGTCACCACCACGTCGAAGTCGGCGGGCCGGCGGATGAGCTGCATCGCGCAGGCATCCACCAGCATGTGAGAGAGCTGGATGTCCGGGAACTCCTCGCGCATCACGCGCTCGGTGACTGCCCGCCACAGCCGGGAAGTCTCCAGCACGTTGGCCTTGTCCACGGACACGAGCCGCTTCTTCCGGGTTCGGGCCAGCCGCGCGGCGACGCGCACGACCCGCTCCACCTCGTAGGCGGTGTACGTACAGACATCCCTGGCCGTCTGCCCGTCGCTGCTCTTCTCGCCGAAATAGATCCCGCCGGTGAGCTCGCGGACCACAGCGAGATCGACCCCGCGCAACAGCTCGCTCTTCAGCGACGACGCACCGACCAGCGCAGGAAACGGCGACACGGGCCGGATGTTGGCGAACAGGCGCAGCTCCTGGCGCAGTCGGAGCAGGCCCTGTTCTGGCCGGACCTCGGAGGCGCTGTCCCACTTCGGACCGCCGACAGCGCCCAGGAGCACCGCGTCCGCCCGACGGCAGAGCGAGAGCGTCGCCTCGGGGAGGGGAGAGCCCGTTGCATCGATGGCGCAGCCTCCGATCCGCGCCTCGGTCAGCTCGAACTCGTGACCGAAGCGGCTGGCCACCGCCTTCAACAGGCGGGTCCCCTGGGCGATCACCTCTGGGCCAATGCCGTCGCCCGGCAACACCGCGATCAATGCCTTCATCGGTGAACCTCCTCGTACTTCGCGATCTCAGGTGACAGGCGGAGAAGGAAGCCCAGCTCGTCCACGCCGTTCAGCAGGCAGAAGCGGGCGAAGGGATCGATCGGAAAGGCGCAGAGGACCTCGCCCTCGAGCGCGACTGTCTGCTCCTCCAGATCGATGGTCACCTCCGCACCCGTGCGGGCGAGCAGCGCGCGATGCGCCTCCGCGCTCACCCGCACCGGCAGGAGCCCGTTCTTCACGGCGTTGCTCGTGAAGATGTCGGCGATGGAGCAACTCACCACCGCCCGGAACCCGAAGTCGACGAGCGCCCAGGGGGCGTGCTCACGGGACGAGCCACAACCAAAATTCTCGCCTGCGACCAGGATGCTCGCGCCCTGCGCCTCGGGCCGGTTCAGCGCGAAGGTCGGATCCGGCTGGCCCTCCGCGTCGTAGCGCCAGTCGGCGAACAGGGCCTGGCCCAGCCCGGTCCGCTGGGTCACCTTGAGGTAGCGCGCGGGGATGATCTGGTCGGTGTCGATGTTGTGCTGCGGGAACACCACCGTACGGGAGGAGATGCGACGAATCGGTTCCATGGAGATCACCTCAGCAGTTCGCGCGGGTCGACGACCTTCCCCGCAATCGCCGCGGCCGCGGCTGTGATTGGGCTGGCGAGGAAGGTTCGGCTGCCCTTTCCCTGTCGCCCCTCGAAGTTCCGGTTGCTGGTGCTCACGGCGTACTGGCCGGGCCCGACCTGGTCGCCGTTCATGCCGATGCACATCGAGCACCCGGGCTCGCGCCACTCGGCGCCGGCAGCTCGGAAGATCCGGTCGAGCCCCTCGGCCTCTGCGTCGCGCTTGACCGCGCGCGAGCCCGGAACGACCAGCACGCGCACGCCGGGAGCCACCTTCCGGCCCTCCAGGATTCGGGCTGCGGCTTGAAGATCGGAGAGGCGCGAGTTCGTACAGCTGCCGATGAACACCACGTCGATCGGCTTGCCAATCAGCGGCGTGCCGGGAGCAAGTCCCATGTACTCGAGGGCGCGCTCGACAGATCTGCGCGCGCCTGCATCCGGTTGCGCCGAAGGTTCGGGGATCGCGCTGGTCACCGGGATGCCCATCCCGGGGTTCGTGCCCCAGGTGATCATCGGCTCGAGGGCGCTCCCATCGAGCACCACGGTCCGGTCGTACGCCGCACCCGCATCCGTTGGCAGCGCCCGCCACGCCGCGAGCGCCTTCTCCCAGGCCTGGCCCTTCGGAGCCCGAGGGCGCCCGGCCAGGTACTGGAAGGTGGTGTCGTCGGGGGCGACGAGTCCGGCGCGGGCGCCGGCTTCGATGGACATGTTGCAGACGGTCATCCGCTCTTCCATCGAGAGCGCGCGGATGGCGCTGCCCGTGTACTCGATCACGTGCCCCGTCCCGCCACCCACCCCGAGCTTCGCGATCACCGCGAGGATCAGATCCTTCGCGGTGACCCCCAGGCCCAGTCGGCCCTCCACCCGGACCTCGAGCGTCTTCGGCCTTCGCTGCAGGAGCGTCTGGGTCGCGAGCACATGACCGACCTCGCTGGTGCCGATGCCAAACGCGAGCGCGCCGAACGCGCCGTGCGTGCTCGTGTGGCTGTCCCCGCACACGATGGTCGCGCCGGGCCGGGTGAGGCCCAGCTCCGGACCGATCACGTGCACGATGCCCTGCCGCTCGCTGGCGAGGGTGTGCAGTTCGATCCCGAAGTCGCGGCAGTTCCTTTCGAGCTGCGCGAGCTGCTCAGCGGCCTGCGGGTCCGCGATCCGGGGCTGCCCCGAACCCTCGCGCGGCGTGGTCGGCGTGGAGTGATCCATCGTTCCGATCACCCGATCCGGCCGGCGCACCTTCAGACCTCTCTGCCGGAGCGTGTCGAAGGCCTGCGGGGTCGTCACCTCGTGGATGAGGTGGAGGTCGACGTACAACACCGCCGGTGTCTCATCCGTCTCTGGACGAACCAGGTGAGCATTCCAGATCTTCTCGAACAGCGTCTGTGGGTGCTGGCTCAAGGCGCCACGCTCCTTTCTGCCCGCACGTCCGCGCTGATCTGGGCCTGGAGCAGGTCGGCCAGGTCGCGGTCGTCGAGCTCCTTCTTCTTGTCCGCGAGCGCCTTGAGCGCGTCGAAGATCCGATCGAGCTGTTCGGTATCGAGCTGATATCCCAGCGCCTTGACCCGTTCGCGGAGCATGTGCCGTCCGCTGTGCTTGCCCAGCACCAGCAGGCTCGCGGAGAGACCGACGTCTTCGGGCCGCATGATCTCGTACGTCCCGGGGTGCATCAGCACGCCGTGCTGGTGAACGCCGGACTCGTGCGCGAACGCGTTCTGGCCCACCACCGCCTTGTTCCGCTGCACCGCGAGTCCGGTCACTTCCGAGACGAGACGGCTGGTCGGAAGGAGCCGCTCGGTTCGGATGCGGGTGGACAGGTTGAAGTAGTCGCGGCGCGTTCGAAGCGCCATCACCACTTCCTCCAGCGCGCTGTTGCCCGCGCGCTCGCCGAGGCCGTTGATGGTGCATTCGATCTGCCGTGCGCCCTGCGCGACCGCGGCGAGGCTGTTGGCGACCGCCAGCCCGAGATCGTCGTGGCAGTGCACGCTGAGGACGACACGGTCGATGCCCCGGACGTGACTTCGGAGGTAGGAGAACAGCTCGCCGAACTGGATCGGGATGGCGTAGCCCACCGTGTCCGGGATGTTGATGGTGGTCGCCCCTTCTTCGATGACCCGCTCCACCACTTCGGCGAGAAACTCCGGCTCGGTGCGCGCTGCGTCCTCGGCGGAGAACTGGACGTCGTCGACGCGCGAACGGGCGTGGCGTACCCCCTCGACCGCGCGTCGGATCACCGCCTCCGGGCTCATCTTGAGCTTGAACTCGCGGTGGAGCGGGCTCGTGGCCAGGAACACGTGAATGCGCCTCCGGGCCGCGTCGCGCAGGGCGTCATACGTGCGATCGATGTCCTCCCGGTTGCAGCGGGCCAGCGCACACGCGGTGGGTCCTTCGAGCCGTCGTGCGATCGCGGAGACCGCCTCGAAGTCCCCCTGTGAGGCGATGGGGAACCCGAGCTCGATGACGTCCGCACCCAGCTCCTGGAGTGCGTGGGCGACCTGGAGCTTCTGCTCCACGTTCATGCTCGCGCCGGGCGACTGCTCGCCGTCGCGCAGCGTCGTATCGAAGATCACTACGTGGTCGGAATCGGTCTGCGCGGTCACTGCTTGTCCCCCGTCCATGTGTGTTTGAGTCATCCGACCGCCATCCGCCTCGCGGCGGCGGTCTCCATGTGGCTTGTCGCTGCCCGTACGACCGGGAGGTATCTGGGAGTCCAGAACGCGGCGTCGACCGCCGCCTCCGGATCGCTGATCCGCTCGGCCGCCACCCCTTCGTCCATGGCCTGGCGGATCACCGCCGCGGCAACCATTCGGGAGAGCACCTGCAGCTCATCGACGTCCGGGTACACGCGATCGTCTTCGCAGCGCTCGGCGACGTATTCGGCCAGCACGTACGCGGCTGCCAACACCATGCCGTCGGTGATCTCCCGCGCCTTCGAGAGAATGGCTCCCAAGCCCAGGCCCGGGAAGATGAAGGCGTTGTTTCCCTGGCCGATGACGAAGGTACGTCCCTCGTACGTCACCGGCTCGAACGGGCTTCCGGCCGCGACGATCGCCTTGCCCTGCGTCCACGCGATCAGATCCGCCGGCAGCGCCTCCGCCGAGTGGGTGGGGTTGGAGAGCGGGAAGATCACGGGCCGCTCGCAGCCCTCGGCCATGGCGCGCACCACCGGCTCGGTGAACACGCCGCGCTGGCCCGAGAGGCCCAGGAGCAGGGTGGGGCGGAAGCCGCGCACCGTCTCGAGCAGGTCCGGCGTCCCGGTCTCCGCCCATCCGGCGATGTCGCTGCGCCGCTGCGCCCACGG
>JBAWAM010000583.1:0-3394 GCA_049589315.1 Myxococcaceae bacterium | reverse complement strand
GTCGCGACGAGCGTCGCGACGAGCGTCGCGGTGGCCCGCAGGTCGAGATCCGCGCGGCTCCGCAGGCCCCGGCCACCGAACTGGTCGCGGCGCCCGAGGCCGCCGAAGGCCAGGAGATCGCCAAGAGCGAGTAGTCGCGCGTGACGCATGGGCGGCGCCTTCGGCGCTGGCCCGCGAACTGGCCGTCACGCCCCTCAGGAGAGAGGCGCGACGGCCAACGTTTTTTTCCGACACAACCAGGCAGAGAGAGACATGGCTCAGATCACCGCAGAGATGGTGAGGGACCTGCGCGAGAAGACCGGCGCAGGCATGATGGACTGCAAGAAGGCGCTCACCGAGTGTGAGGGCGACTTCGGCAAGGCGGAGGAGCTCCTTCGCAAGAAGGGCATCGCCAGCGCGGCGAAGAAGTCCGGCCGCATCGCGGCGGAAGGCCTCGTCGGCAGCTACGTCCATAGTGGCAAGATCGGCGTGCTCGTCGAGGTCAACTGCGAGACCGACTTCGTGGCGCGCAACGACGCCTTCCAGGCGCTGGTGAAGGAAATCGCCATGCACATCGCCGCCGCGAACCCGCTCTGCGTGCGCCGCGACGAGGTCCCCACCGAGATGCTCGAGAAGGAGCGCGAGATCGAGCGCCACAAGCTGAAGGAGCAGGGCAAGCCCGAGGCGATGATCGAGAAGATCCTCGAGGGCAAGATCGGCAAGTACTACGAGCAGGTCTGTCTCCTCGACCAGCCGTGGTTCAAAGAGGACAAGAAGAAGGTGTCCGAGATCATCACCGAGCAGGTCGCGAAGATCGGCGAGAACATCACGGTTCGCCGCTTCGCCCGGTTCGTGGTGGGTGAGGGCATCGAGAAGAAGGTCGACAACCTCGCCGAGGAAGTCGCCAAGCAGGTCGGCACCGCCAAGGCCTAGGCCTTTTTCCTGGCCGGTTGGCTGAAGCTCCCGAGCGGCCCGGTTCCCTTCGTGGGGGCCGGGCCTTTCGAGTTGATCCACACCTTGACTGAAGGCTACAAGCGGCGTCCGCCCATGTCCGACACGAACCCCACTGGTGGCCGGTAGAAGCGGATCCTCCTCAAGCTCTCCGGTGAGGCCCTGATGGGCGACGGAAAGTACGGGATCCAGCCATCGGTCCTGACCCAGCTCGCCACCGAAATCAAAGAGCTCGTCGCCCACGGCATCGAGGTCGGCATCGTCATCGGCGGAGGGAACATCTTCCGCGGCGTCGCCGGCTCCACCGAGGGCATGGACCGCGCCAACGCCGACTACATGGGCATGCTCGCCACGGTGATCAACGCGATGGCCCTCCAGGACGCGCTGGAGAAGCAGGAGTGCTTCACCCGCGTCCTCTCCGCGATCAAGATGGAGCAGATCGCCGAGCCGTACATCCGCCGCCGCGCCGTCCGACATCTGGAGAAGGGCCGGGTGGTGATCTTCGCTGCCGGCACCGGCAACCCGTACTTCACCACCGACACCGCCGCCTCCCTCCGCGCCATGGAGATCAACGCGGAGGTCATCTTCAAGGCGACCAAGGTGGACGGCGTCTACGACGCGGATCCGAAGAAGGACCCGAACGCGCGCCGCTACAAGACACTCACCTACATGGACGTCCTGAAGCAGGGGCTGAACGTGATGGACTCCACCGCCATCTCGCTCTGCAAGGACAACAGCCTGCCCATCATGGTGTTCGACATGACCACCCGCGGAAACATCAGGCGCGCGGTGATGGGCAACGGCGAGGTGGGCACGCTGGTGGGCGCGCCCGAGACGACCTGGGCCTGACCGCCCAATCAAGGACGAGGGAGAGGGACATGACCGAGGACGTGATCAAGGATCTGCAGGCCCGCATCGAGAAGACGATCGACGATCTCCGCAAGGAGCTGTCCCGCATCCGCACCGGCCGCGCCAACCTCGCGATGCTCGACGGCGTTCGCGTGAACTACTACGGCACGCCCACGCCGCTCTCCGGGGTGGCCTCGCTCAACGTGCCGGAGCCGCGGCTCATCACCGTGAAGCCCTGGGACAAGAGCGCGCTGCGCGACATCGAGAAGGCGATCGCCGAAGCGAACCTCGGGCTGAACCCGATGAACGACGGCGAGATGATCCGCCTCCCGGTCCCGCCGCTCACCGAGGAGCGCCGCAAGGACATCGCCAAGCAGGTGAAGAGCAAGGGCGAGGAGCACAAGGTCGCCATCCGGAGCATCCGGCGTGATGCGAACGAGATGCTCAAGGACATGCAGAAGGAGAAGCAGATCACCGAAGACGACCTCAAGCGCGCCACCGAGCGGGTCCAGAAGGAGACCGACGGCGGCATCGCCAAGGTCGACGACGTGGTCGCGAAAAAGGAAAAAGAGGTCCTCGAAGTTTGATGCCCAGGGCGCTCATTGCCGACCCATCCGTCCCCGTTTCGGGCGCCATGCGGAAGTATCTCGAGGCCGATGGCTTCGAGGTGAAGGTGGTGCATTACCTCGACGAGGCGGTGGAGAAGGTGCGCGCCGGCGAGGTTGACCTCTTGTTCGCCGCGGCGACGTCCAGCTTCGACGGCGAGACGCTCTGCAAGAAGGTCAAGGAGTTGCAGCCGGTCTGTCCGGTGGTCCTCGTCTATCCACCGGACGAGGAGGAGCCGGGGGCCCACGCCGCCCGTGCGGGCGCCGACGCGTACCTGGTTGGACCGCTCAAGCGCGCCACGGTCGGCTCCTGCGCAAAGTCGATGATCCGCATCCGCGCCCTTGAGGAGCGGCTTCAGCCGGCCGCAGCGCCGTCCCGGCCGCCGCCTCCGGCGACCGCCGCAGTGACCAGCGATTCGGGCGACTTCGAGTTCTTCAAGAAGCTCCTCCTGATGGAGGTGAAGCGCTCGCGCCGGTACCGCTATCCGGTGTCGTTCCTGCTCGTAGCGCTGGACCAGTTCGGCGAGCGCGCGGCCCAGCTGAACCCTGCCCAGCGCACCGCCGTCCTCGCCGACGCGCTCGCCGGCATCGCCCGCTCCGTCCGGGACATCGACCTGGCGGTGCCGTTCAAGGACGAGCGCTTCCTGGTGTTCCTGCCCAACACGGCGCGCGAAGGGGCGATGACCGTCGCGGGCAGGCTCCGGGAGGAGCTGGCCAGGCTCGGAAGTCTGCCTGGCAGCACCGCTTCGGTCGGCGTCGCCTCGTACGAGCCTTCCGCCGGACGCGCACAGGTCTCCTTCGGCTCTCTGATGAAGGATGCGACCGAAGCGCTCCGCCGCGCGCAGGCCGCGGGCGGGAATACGGTCGAGGCCTCCGAGAAGAAGCCGCGCGACCGCATCTCGCTCGGTTGACGCTTCCTGCGCACCGGCTCCGTGGCCACCCTTTGATTGATCGGCAACGGTGAAGGGAGCGGCGATGGTGGCGCGCGCAGTGTGGGCGCTGGGCACGGC
>JBAWAM010000582.1:0-15350 GCA_049589315.1 Myxococcaceae bacterium | reverse complement strand
GTCGTATTCGTTCGTGTCGAACCGGGCGAACCTGTTCCTCGGGCCCCGCTTCCGCACCGGCTTCTATCCGGTCAGCCTGAACCTGGGGGTGCAGGCCGGCCCCGTGTTCATTCCGGATGAGGGCGTGCGCTTCGGGCTGTCGCCGCAGATTGGTGTGGATTCGGTGCTCTCCGACCACTACGTGGTCGGCCTCCACTACGCCGCCGACATCGCCTTCGCCGCCGACACCTCCTTCGGCGAGCAGCTGAATCACCGCATCTTCATGAGCGTGGGGTACCGATTCTGATGCTGATCGCGAACGCACTTGTGGCTGCGCTGGCCCTGACCGCGCCGGCCCAGATCACGACCGTCACGCCCGCCGGGCAATCCGTTGCGCTCCCCTTTCCGACGGGGAAGACGCAGACCATCAACATCCTCGAGTGGGATACCAACAAGCTGCCGAAGATCTACGAGCGCAGCGAGCAGCTCCCCTTGAGCGACGACGAGGTGGCGAAGCTGGCGAAGGCGGGCTTCACCTCGGCGCAACTGGTGAAGATCATCGAAGAGCGTCGCTGCGCGTGCGACGCTTCGGCCGACGGGCTCATCCGCCTGAAGGACCAGGGCGTCCCGCCAGAGGTGCTCTCGGCGATCTCGCTGCACTCGCTGAAGCCCAACCGCAACCTGTTCTTCGACGTGACCCTCGACTTCACCGGTGAGGGGAACCAGGCGCGCGAGGCCTATCTGTACGCCTTCGTGGAGGACGGAGAGCTCACCCGGGTCCTCTCTCTCAATGTGGGCGACCTGCTGTCGCGGAAGAACGCGCACGAGTCCATGGTCGACCAGAGCGACATCCTGCTCACCCGGCAGGTCCGAAGGGTCCGCCTGGTCGGGGACGTCCCGCTGAAGACGTATGGTTCGCACACCGTGCTGGTGGCGACCTCGGCGAACCCGACCCTGACCCATCCCTCGCAGCTCTCCGCGGCCGAACGGAAGAATGCGCAGACGTACAAGTTCGACTATCCCCGCGCGTCGCTTCAGAGCGTCTGCCGGTTGAATGCAGGCTACAAACGCGACCCTGTGCTCGCGTACAAGTGGCGCTTCATGGGCAGCCGTTTCGAGTGCGAGTGGAATTGAGGAGCCTTTCGATCATGAAGATGAAGACCCTGTGCCTGACCTCCGCCGTGGCCCTGCTCGGCGCTGCCTGCAGCGGCCCGCGCGCCTACACCCGCGGCACCTACGAAGATCCCAACGTCATCGAGATGCTGTCCGATGACTTCAACGAGAACGATCTCCAGCTCATCGCGAAGAAGATGGTGAACTCGCTGGCCGAGTCGCCTGCATTCACGCAGATCCAGGGGCGCCCGGTGGTCGTGCTCGGCCGGATGAAGAACAGCACGACCGAGCACATCGACATGCAGTCGCTGGCGGACAAGATGCAGGTCGCGCTGCTGAAGACGGGCAAGTTCGTCTTCACCGACAAGGGCGCGCGCCAGGAGATCGCCGAGGAGTACGAGTACCAGGGCTCCGGCTACGTGAACGAGAACACCGCGAAGGGGCCGGGCCAGCAGGTGGGCGCCGACTACCTGATGACCGGAGAGATCTCGTCGATCGTCCAGGAGGTCGGTGACGACAAGCTCGTCTACTACAAGATGACCACCAAGCTTCACAACCTGAAGACCGGGATCATCGAGTGGACCGACGAGAAGGAGATCCGGAAGAAGTTCGAGAAGAAGGGGATCAGCTGGTAGCCGGCTGATCGCACCGGAACATGTCCGAGCACCGTCAACGCCCGGCCCCGAAGCGCTCGGGGCCGAAGCGCCTCTCATCGTCCATCCTGCTCGTGCTGGCGTCGTTTCCCCTGTGGGGCTGCGCGACCGACTACGTGGCGCGGACCGGGGCGGTGCGGTCGGCGTACCAGAGCCACCGGTACGAGGACGCGCTGCTGGCCCTGGACCAGGAGGAGAAGCGCGAGCTCGACAAGGACCGCCTGCTCGTGCTCCTGGACAAGGGAATGGTGCTCCACAGCGGCGGCCGCTACGAGGAGAGCATCCAGGTCCTCGCCGAGGCGGAGAAGCTGGCGGATCAACTCGAGGTCATCTCGGTGAGCGAGGAGGCCGCGACCCTGCTGATCAACGAGCGCGAGCGCGCCTATCGCGGTGAGGACTTCGAGAAGCTGATGATCAACGTCCTGCAGGCGCTGAACTACGCGCGCCTCGGTCGGGACGAGGACGCGCTCGTCGAGGTCCGGCGCGCCGATCTCCGCCTCAAGCGGATGGTCGACGACGAGAAGAAGCCGTACGAGCAGCTGGCCATCGCGCGGTACCTGGGAGGGGTGCTTCGGGAGGACCAGAAGGACTACGACTCCGCGTTCATCGACTACTACAAAGCCTGGAAACTCCAGCCGAGCCTCGAGCATCTCGGAGGGCCGCTGGTGCGACTGGCGAAGCAACTCGAGCGGGCCGAGTACGAGGAGCTCCGCGCCGCGTTCCCCGAGGCCGACGAAGGATTGCTCGGACCCGACGAGGGCGAGGTCGTGGTCATCGTCGAAGCCGGCCTCTCACCCGAGAAAAGCAGCCTGACGCGCGACGAGGGCGGACAGCTCCTGGCCGTACCCATGTACCGCGATCGCTGGTCCCGGAGCGGCGCCGCCGTGACCATCGGGGAGCAGGCGCGGAGCACCGTGACCGTGACGAATCTGGAGGCCGTTGCGACCCTGCACCTGAACGAGCGCATCGGGCGGATGATTGCGAAGAGCCTGGCGAGCACCGCCGTGAAGGCGGGCCTCGCCGCCGGCGTCGGGGCGTTGGCGAAGGACAAGAACGCAGGCCTGGCGGCCTTCGCGTTGATGACCCTGGTCAACCAGCCCGACCTGCGGTCGTGGCTGTCGTTGCCGGCGGAGTTCCAGCTGGCGCGGTTCCGGCTGCCGAAGGGGACGCACGCAGTGAAGGTGGAGTGTGGGGGGCGGGTGGCGGAGCAGACGGTGGAGGTCGTGCCGGGGCGGATCGGCGTGGTTGTCGTGCGGAGCTATTAGTGTGGGTCGGCAGTTGGCAGTTGGCAGCTATCAGCCGGTTGCGGGAACGGTCATGGCGGCCGGGATTCCACGTTCACATGCGAGCCGCGATGCCTGACTGCTGACTGCGAACTGCCAACTGCCGACCCGGTGGCTCGAGCACTGCCTCAGTGCCAGCTCGACCGTTGTCCTTGCACACCGCCCCATCCTGCGTATCTTGCGCGGCCCCATGGTATCCCCAGCGGTCCAACTGGCGGCGTTCTCGACCGTCATCGTCGTCGGAACGATCGCGGGCGCGGCGATTCCCATGTGGACCCGCAGCTCCGTCCGGCTGATCGGGTTTCTGGCCTTCGCTGCCGGCGTCATGTTCGGCGCGGCCTTCTTTCACATGCTTCCGGAGGCGTACCACGGCGGCGGGTACACGGCGTTCTCCTTCGTCCCGGCGGGCTTCCTCTTCCTGTTCCTGCTGGAGCGCTATGTCCTCGTGCACGTCTGCGAGGAGCCTCCGGAATGCCAGGAGCACTCCCACAACCCGGCCCGGGGGCTCTCTGCCTTCCTCGGACTCTCGATTCACACGCTCTTCGACGGCATTGCCCTGGGCTCCGCCATCGCCGGGGGGGTGGGGTTCACGGTCTTCATCGCGGTGACCGCCCACAAGATTCCGTCCTCGCTCTCGCTCGCGGCGATCCTCAAGATGGAGGGCAAGCCGGCGCGCACGATCCTGGGCTACGCCACGGTGTTCGGCCTCATGGTCCCCGCCGGTGCGCTCATCTACTTCGCGCTGCAGAGCGGCATCCGGACCGAGACGTTCGCGCCGCTCGCGCTCGCGTTCTCGGCGGGATCGTTCCTCTACATCGCGGTCTCTGATCTGCTGCCAAACGTGAGCCGCCACGGACGTGAGAACCGGTTCCGCCACGTCTTCGCGCTGCTCGCCGGGATGGGCGTCATGTTCGCGCTCCAGTTCGTTCTTCCCGACCATGGCCACTGATCGTCTCACCGACTGGTATCGGCACCCGCAGTACTACGAAGCGATCTTCGGCACCGACACCGAGCGGGAGATGGACTTCCTCGAGCAGGTGAATGCCTGGTTCGGCACGGGCGGCCGCACCTTCCTCGAGCCTGCCTGTGGCGCGGGTCGCCTGATCTCCGCGGGCGTCCGCCGGGGCTACACGATGGTGGGGTACGACGTCTCTCCGGAGATGCTCGAGCATGCCCGGGAACGGCTGGAGCCCTCCGAACGGCGACGCGTTCATCTCTCACTGGACCGGATGGAGTCGTTCTGCCCGGCCCGCTGGCAGGGGCGGATCGATCTCGCCTTCAGTCTGGTCTCCACCTTCCGCTACCTCGATTCGGAGGAGGCCGCGGTGGCGCACCTGCGCGCGACGCACCGACTGCTCGAGCCGGGCGGGGTCTACGTGCTGGGCTTCCACATCACCGACTACCGCCGTGACACGGTCGAACACGAGCGCTGGGTCGGGCGGGCGGGGCGCGAGACGGTCGTCTGCAACACGCGGGAGTGGCCGCCGGAACGCCGCAAGCGTCGCTCCCGCATGCGCAATCGGCTGCGCATCTCCGGCCCGCGCGGGACTTTCCTCATCGAAACGGAGTGGTACTTCCGCACCTGGAACGAGGCCGAGGTCGACCGTCTCCTCGAGAAGACGGGCTTCGAACTGCTCGGGCTCTATGACTTCGAAACGAAGATCGACCAGCCCCTGCCGCTGGACACGAACCGGCTCGACCGGGTGATGGTGCTCGGAAAAAGGGGACGGTAGCCTGTCCCCTTTTCCAATCGTTACGAGCGGCGGCGACGGCCGATCGCCCGCGCCATCGCGAGCAGCGCAAACAGGGCGCCGGTCGCGCCTGCCGAGCCGGTGCTGCAGCCGCACCCCTGGGCCTGGGCCGCGGGCACCACCTCGAGCATGAACACGCCGAGGCCCGTTGCGCCGCGGTCGTCCACCGCCTCGACCACGAAATTCCAGGCGCCGTGGGCAGTAGGGGCGTTCGCGATCGTCCCGGAGATCTTTCCGGACGCATCCAGGGTGACGCCTTCGGGCAGCGCGCCGGAGTAGAGGCGGAACTTCACGGGGACGGCGCTGCTCGAGAGGATGTTGAAGTCGACGGCGTCACCCGGATGCAGTGCGCCCGGGAGGCTCTCCGTGAACACGCGCAAGTGCGAGGTGTGCACGGTCAGCATCATGTCCACCGCGTCGAAGCGCCCATCCTTGTCGGCGACCTGGACGGTGACCGGATAGGTCCCGGCCACCTGCGGCGTCCCGTTGATGATCCCGGTCGCACCGTCAGCGTGCGTCGACAGCGCCATCCCCGGCGGCAGGCTGCCGTTCACCAGGCTCCAGGTCATCGGCTTCGAGAGAATGCCACCGCCCACCACCGAGGCCGACAGGTCGCTGAAGTACTGCTCGCCGACCACGGCATCCCTGAGCGCCAGGGTGGAGACAGCCAGTGCGCCGGCCGGCATCAGCCGCAGCTTGAGCTGCTTCGAGTCGGTCCCTCCGAGTTGGTCGCGGACGGTCGCGGTGAAGGTGAACTCCTGGTTCGCCGTTCCCGGGCGGGGTTCGCCCTTCACGTTGCCGGTGTTGGGATTGAGCAGGATGCCGTTCGGCAGCATGCCGGTGATCGTCCACGTGTACGGCCCGGCACCGCCTGCCGCGGAGAGCACCGCTTCATACGTGGTGGTGGGGCTGTTCACGGCGGGCGGGAGGCGGTCCGTGGTGATGCTGAGCTGGGCGCTCGTCGGCAGGACGCGGACCGCGAGCACGGACTCGTGGGTCACCGACCCGCTGGTGGCGATCACGCGAAAGCTCGTCACGCCCAGCTCGGTCGGCGTGCCGGACAGGATGCCCTCCGCGCTGAAGTTCAGGCCGACGGGCAGCTTGTCGGCGTCCGGCGTGGTGAACGTCGGAGCCTCGGTGGCGCCGGTGGTCGAGAGCTTCACCTGATACGGCACGCCGAGCACGCCATCCGGGAGTTGCTGCGTGACGACCAGGAACGACTGGGCGCTGACCTGCACCGGGGTGTTCGTCATCGCGGCGTTGTTCAGCTCATCGAGCTCCACCACTGCGTTCGTCGGGTCCACCAGGCAGCCGATGTAGTAGTTGCCGGCCGGCACGATGTAAGGCAGCCGGACGCGCTCCGTTGCTGCATTCACCTCGTCGCGGCCGAGCTGCAGTCTGCGCGTGAGTGACGTGCTCCCGTCGGCGTTGATGAACGCGAGCGGGAAGTCGCCCGGGGCGATGATCTGGTTCTTCGAAGCGAAGCAGCCGTAGTCGACCTCCGCGCCGCTGTCGGTTCCGATGTTGGCGATGGTTCGCGTGAGGTCGATGGCTTCACCGGCCGCTGCGACAGCCGGGGCGCGAACGCTCATCGTCTTGTAGTCCGACGAGGGCAGGCGCAGCTGGACCTGTCCGGAGACGATCGACGTGTTGTTCGTCTCGTTGGCCTCGTGGATGTCGTTCCACGAGTCGACGAACACGAAGAAGTAGTAATTGCCCGCCGCGAGCGGCTGACCGTACATCGTGGTCGGCAGCCTCACGGTGATCCGCTCGGTCCGCTGGTTCGCGGCACCGGGCTGCAGACCGGTCACCTCGGTCTCACCGAAGAGGATGTCCGCGCCGGGGACGAGCGACAGGTTGTTGTCCTTCGAGAGGACGAACTCGATCTTGTAGTTGGCGCCGGGGAGGTCGCCGACGTTGGACACATTGACGTCGAAGCGCACCGGCTCGCCGACGTCCGCGACCCGCTTGCTGACCCCGGTGTTCACGTCGACCAGGTCCACGGCGTTGGCCTGGAGATCCGCCTGTCGAACGCGCGTCGTCGGCAGCGCGGACACGGCCGAGTTGTTGTTCTCGCTGGCCTCGACCACCCGGTTCGACGGGTCCACCTGGAGGATCCACCTGTAGTCACCGCCCGCAAGTCCGTTGGCGGGGATGCGGTTGAGGGTCACGGGACTGGTGAAGACGGTGCCGCCCTGAATCGTGACGCTGCCCTCGTGCACCACCCGGTCGGAGCTGTCGAGTTGGTCGTCGAAGCTCGCCAGGATTTTGAACGCGACCGGGTTGTTCGCCGGTGTCTCGACGCCCTGGTTGCGGAGGCTGACGTTGAGCGTGATCGGCTGGCCAGGGCTGACGGTCGCCGGCGCGCCGGTGATCGGCGATGCGACCAGATCCACCCCGTTGTAGAAGGCGGTCGGGGTGCTTCCGACGTTGTTGTTCTCCGCCAGCTCTACCTGAGCGTTGTCCGGATCGGCTTCGATCAGCACGTAGTAGGAGCCTGCCCTGGGCGCCGGATTGACGCTGACGGAGGCGCGCTCGGTCGCGGTCGCTCCGGCTGCGACGTTGAGCACTTCGGACGAGCTGAAGATGGGCGTGTCCACACCCGTCTGCAGGGTCTTGTCCGTGGAGAGCCACGCACGCCAGGTGAAGCCGTTGGTGGCGGCCTGGTTGCCGCGATTGCGGAACGTCGCGTCGACGTTGAACGTGAGCGTGTCGTTGCTCGAGTCGAGGTTGACGCCGGACAGCGCCACCCCTTCGACCACGATATCGGCGCCGCTGCCGACGACGAAGGCAGGATTCGCTGCGTTGAACATGACCCAGTTGCTGGTGGGATTCGTCGCGTTGTTCGTCCTCATCCGGGCCTGCCACTTCCAGGTGCCCGGTTCGGGGGTGACGGTGATCCCGCTCCATTCGACGGCGCCGCTCGCCTTGTCGATGATGACCCCGCCCGAATGGGTCCTGGTGCCGGTGAACGGCTGGCTCGAGTGCCGAAGTTCGATCTCCAGCTCGTAGGTTCCCTGCCCGCTGGTGGTCGCCGGGGCGGTGGCGGTGAGCACGATCGACTGGCCGGGCGCGACGATATCGCCTGCGGCCACGGGTTCACCGTTCACGCGCTGGGTGAGGGTTGTCGGGTCGCGAGGTTGGTTCGCGAGAGCGGTGCCGCCGTAACCGAGCACACCGAAGAGCAGGACATGGAGGAGGTGCCGGAGCATTGGTGTCGAAGACCTCTTCGTGCGGGCAATGATCCCACCGGCCTCAGAAAGCGTTTCGTCACCAGCCCGCACGACTGGGAAACTCGGTCGGATGGTCCGTGATCGAGCCGGGTGGGTCAAGCAAGCTCAGCCGACGAAAAACTGAGACATGAGGTGGTTCGTGGTGCGTCCTGGCAGGCTCGCTTCTACCTTTCACGACATCATGGAAAACGAGCTGCGCCTCCGGATCCTCGAGTCGATCACCGACGTTCCTCGCGAAGGCTGGAACGCGCTCGAAGGCGCGCAGTCCGTGCCGTTCACCCGGTGGGAGTGGCTGGAGGCGATGGAGAGCTCGGGCAGCGCCGTGCCGCAGCGGGGATGGCGACCTGCGCACCTGACCGTCTGGCGGGGCTCCCGGCTGGTTGGAGCGTCGCCGGCCTGGCTGAAGTCACACAGTCTGGGCGAGTACGTGTACGACTTCGGTTGGGCTCACGCGGCGGAGCAGCTCGGGATCCCCTACTACCCGAAGCTGCTCGTCGGCGTGCCGCTCAGCCCGATCACGTCGCCGCGTTTCCTCCACGCGCCTGGCGAGTCCGCGTCGGAGATCCGCACAGCGCTGGCGAAGGCCGCGGTCGAGCTCGCACAGGAGATGGGGTGCTCCTCCGTCCACGTCATCTTCCCGCCCGAAGAGGACGCGCTCGCGCTGGAACAGGAGCTCGGCTTCATCCGACGGACGGGCATGCAGTACCACTGGAGGAACCCCGGCTATCGCGGCTACGACGACTTCCTGTCCCGCTTCACCGCCAAGCGGCGTCATCAGCTGCGACGCGAGCGGATGGCGGCCGGGGAGCAGGGGATCCGGATCCACACGGTGCGCGGCGCGGAGCTGGGGCCCGAGCACGCGGAGCGGGCGTGGCAGTTCTACGAGGAGACCAACACGAAGAACCCGTGGGGGCGCGTCCAGCTCACGCGCCGCTTCTTCCTCCGCGTGTTCGAGACGATGTCGGAGCACATCGAGGTGGTGGAGGCGGAGCGCGCCGGCGAAGTGGTCGCGGGGGCCTTCAACCTCGCGACACCGGAGCGGTTGTTCGGCCGCTACTGGGGCTGCACCGAAGAGCACCCGTTCCTGCACTTCCACGTGTGCATGTACCACTCGATCGACGAGAGCATCCGGCTGGGTCGGAAGGTGTTCGAGCCCGGGGCGGGCGGCGAGCACAAGATTGCCCGGGGCTTCGAACCGACGGCGATCCACAGCGTGCACGTCCTCTTCGATCGTCGGATGGAGGGCGCCGTTCGCCAGTTCGTGGAGTCCGAACGCGCCGAGCTGGAGGCCGTCTTCGCCACCTCGGCGGAGATCTCAGGCATGCGTCCGTGGGCGCCCCGGTAGCGCGAGCCTCGCTCCGGCGCTACACATCGCGCTCATGAGTGCCCTCGGAAACCTGAAGCAGCGCCGCTGGGTTCGGTGGACCCTGGACCTCGGCATCGCCGCGCTGGTCATCCTGGCTGTGATGGGATGGCAGACCCGGAACCTCATCGGGGGTGGTGAGCCGGCGCCCGCGTTCGAGCTGCGCGACCTGCAGGGCCGGACCTGGAAGCTGGAGGACCTGAAGGGCAAGCCGGTCCTGCTGACGTTCTGGGCCCCCTGGTGCGGCGTGTGCAAAGCGGAGTCCTCCAATGTCTCGGCGGTTCGGAAGACGGAGGGAGAGGACGTGCACGTACTGTCGATCGTGCTCGCCTACGAAGGGCTCGAGGACATCCAGCGGTTCGTCGCCGAGCAAGGGGTCGAGTACCCCGTGCTGGTAGGCAACGACCGGATCATGCGCGACTTCAAGGTCGAGGCCTTCCCGACGACCTACTACCTCTCGGAGGACGGCCGCATCCGGCGCTCCACGGTCGGGTACACCACCCAGATGGGAATGCGTGCGCGGCTCAGGCTGTAGTTGTTGCTCGCTCCCATAGCCCCTACAGTCGCAGCGCCTGCCGGGCGGGAGAGGGGACATGAACACCGATATCCGTGCACTGACAGAACGCGTCCACGAAGAGAGCGCTTTCGTCGACCTCATCACCAGCGAGGTCGGGAAGGTCATCGTCGGGCAGAAGTACATGGTCGAGCGCACCCTGATCGGGCTGCTCACCGGAGGCCACGTCCTCCTCGAGGGCGTCCCCGGGCTCGCCAAGACGCTCACCGTGCGCACCCTGGCGGACACGCTGGCCGCCCACTTCATGCGCATCCAGTTCACGCCGGACCTTCTGCCGGCGGACCTGATCGGCACGACGATCTACAACCCCAACCAGGCCACCTTCACCGTCCGGCGCGGGCCCATCTTCGCGAACGTGATCCTCGCGGACGAGATCAACCGCGCCCCGGCCAAGGTGCAGTCGGCGCTGCTGGAGGCGATGCAGGAGAAGCAGGTCACCATCGCCGACAACACCTGGCCGCTGCCGTCGCCGTTCATCGTGCTGGCCACGCAGAACCCGATCGAACAGGAGGGCACCTACCCGCTGCCCGAAGCGCAGGTCGACCGGTTCATGCTGAAGGTGAAGGTCTCGTACCCCACCCGCGAAGAGGAGAAGGTGATCCTCGACCGCATGGGCGGGCCGCTTCCGCCGAAGGCGAACAAGGTGATCAGCCTCGAGCAGATCACCCGCGCCCGCTCGGTGGTGAACGAGATCTACATGGATGAGAAGGTGAAGGAGTACATCCTGAACCTCGTCTTCGCCACGCGCGAGCCGGTGAAGTACGGGCTGAAGGACCTGTCCGACTTCATCGAATACGGCGCCAGCCCCCGCGCCACCATCTTCCTGAGCCAGGCGGCGCGGGCGCACGCCTTCCTCAAGCGCCGCGGGTTCGTCACGCCGGACGACGTGAAGGCGATCGGCTTCGACGTCCTGCGGCACCGCATCTCCCTGACCTACGAGGCCGAAGCGGAGAACCTCACGCCCGAACGGATCATCCAGAGGATCTTCGACCGCGTCGAAGTGCCCTGATCCGCCCTGGCCTGACCTGAGGACCTCGCCGTGCTCCCCGCCGACCTGATCAAGCGGATCCGGAAACTCGAGATCGCGACCCGAAAGGTCGTGGCCGATACGCTTGCGGGTCAATACCACTCGGTGTTCAAGGGGCGGGGCATGGCGTTCTCCGAGGTGCGCCAATACCAGCCCGGCGACGAGATCCGCACCATCGACTGGAACGTCACGGCGCGCATGAACGAGCCGTTCGTGAAGGTCTTCACCGAGGAGCGCGAGCTCACGGTGATGCTGCTGGTCGACGTCTCCGCCTCCAAGGAGTTCGCCTCCAGGGGACAGTCGAAGTCGGAGATCGCCGCCGAGGTCGCCGCGCAGATCGCCTTCTCCGCGATCGCCAACAACGATCGGGTGGGGCTGATCCTGTTCTCGGATCGGGTCGAGCACGTGATCCCGCCGAAGAAGGGTCGAAAGCACGTCCTGCGGCTGGTGAGCGACATCCTCGCGTTCACGCCGGAAGGGCGCGGGACGGATCTGGCCACGGGTCTCGACTGCCTGTTGCAGATCTCCAAGCGCCGGGCGGTGACCTTCCTCATCTCCGACTTCCTGGTGCACGAGCTGGAGAAGCCGATGCGGATCGTGAGCCGGAAGCACGACCTGGTGCCGGTGGTGATCTCGGACCCGCTGGAGGAGGCCTTTCCGAAGCTGGGGCTGGTCGCGCTGCAGGATCCCGAGACGGGCGAGGAGCTCGTGGTCGACGCGTCGGATCCCATGGTCCGCGGCGAATTCGCGCGGCTGATGCAGAGCGGGCGCGACGAGCGTCGCAAGCTGTTCAAGAAGCTGGAGCTCGATCACGTGGAGCTGCGCGCAGGTGAGGAGTACGCGAACGCGCTGGTCCGCTTCTTCCGCATGCGCGCGCGGAGGATGGCGGCATGAGCCGGATCCTCGTGTGCGCATCCGTGCTGGTGCTGGGCGCCGCAGTGCCCGCTTCGGCCCAGGAGGCCGAGCCATCTGCGTTCGTCCAGACGGTCACGCCCGAGAAGGCGAAGCTGGGGGAGCCCTTCGTCCGCAAGCTCGTCGTCACCCATCCGAAGGACCAGCGCTACGAGTTGAGGCTCCCCGGTGAGCTCGGCGAGTTCGAGGTGCTGGATCAGACCCGCCGCCGCGAGGATGGGCCGGACAGCGCGACCACGACCTTCGAGCTCAGGATGAGCGCGTTCGAGCTGGGCGCGCGCACCCTCCCGCCGTTCGAGTTCGACGTGACCTCGGCCCAGGGCGTGGCCCGCTTCACCGCGCCGGAGGCGCCGGTGGAGATCGTCGCGACGTTGCCGCCCGACGCAGACGAGAAAGGCACGCAGCTCCATGACATCCGCCCGCCCGAAGCGGTCGCGGTGCCCAGCTACGCGGTGCTGTGGGCCGCGCTCGCGGCCTTGGCCGTGGCAGCGCTCGCGTACCTCCTGCTCCGCTGGTGGAGGAACCGGCCGAAGACGACGGCTCCCACCGCGCCGGTGCTCCCGCTGGACGTCCGGACCCGGAACGCGCTGGCAGCGCTCGCCGCGGAGGACCTCCCCGGCAAGGGCGAGGTGAAGGCGTTCTACAGCCGGCTCTCCGAGATCGTCCGCGGCTACGTGGGGGACCGATTCGGGGTGGAGGCGCTGGAGTGCACCACCACCGAGCTGCTCGACTCGCTGCGCGACCTGAACGCGCCCGAGCTCCCGCGTGAAGGGTTGGCGTCGTTCCTCCAGGAGGCCGACCTGGTGAAGTTTGCCAAGGCGCAGATGAGCGCCGAGTCCTGCCATCACGCGATGGCGTTCGCCCACCAACTCCTCGACGTCACCACCCCGCGGCCCGCCGCGACTGGCACCGATGCTCCCGACCGCCAGCTTTCATAGTCCGTGGATGCTCCTGCTCCTCGGGGTCGTGCCCGTGGTGATTCTCTGGGCCTGGCGCGAGAAGCGCTCTCGCGCGGTGCTGCGCTTTTCGGCGACGCACGCGTTCGCGCGGCACGGACGGGGTCTCCGGACGTATCTGCTCCCGATGCTGCCGCTGATGCGGGCGCTGGGGGTGGCCCTGGCGGTGGTCGCGATCGCGCGTCCGCAGACCCGGGATGCGCGCGTGCGGGATCTCTCGGTCGAAGGCATCGACATCGTGGTCGCGCTGGATCTCTCCACCTCGATGGAGGCCGCGGACTTCCGCCCGAACAACCGGCTGTACGTGGCGCGGGAGGTGTTGTCGGACTTCATCTCCTCGCGCGCCAACGACCGGATCGGCCTGGTGGTGTTCGCCGGCGCCGCCTACACCCAGGCGCCCCTCACGCTCGACTACAACGTGCTGAAGGAGGTCGTGCGCCAGCTGCGGACGCGCGTGATGGAGGACGGCACCGCGATCGGCGACGCCCTGGCGACCTCGCTCAACCGCCTGCGCGACTCCGAGGCGAAGAGCCGGGTGGTGGTGCTGATCACCGACGGTGACAACAACTCCGGCAAGATCGCGCCTGCGGATGCCGCGGCCATGGCGAAGGCGCTCGGCGTGAAGGTCTTCACCCTCCTGGTGGGCAAGGGCGGGAAGGTGCCGTTCCCGGTCGGGCGCGATCTCTTCGGAAACGTGGCGTACCGGGAGATGGAGATGCCGGTGAACCCGCAGCTCCTGCAGGACATCGCCGACCAGACCGGGGGCGAGTTCTACCGCGCGACGGACCGCGAGGAGCTCGCCGCCGGGCTCCAGAACGTGCTCGATACGCTCGAGCGATCGAAGCTGCTCGAGGGCGGCGCCTCGGCGAACTACAAGGAGGAGTTCCACCCGTTCCTGCTCTGGGCCTTTGCCCTGATCGCGGGCGAGTTCCTGCTCCGCCGCTCGATCCTGAGGGTGTTCCCATGAGCTGGCACTTCAAGCTGCTGGGCTACGACGCCAGCCTGGAGCAGCCGCTCTTCCTCGCGCTGATCCCCGTGGCGCTGGCGCTCGGCGTGCTCGGACTGCTCGCCGCCTTCCGGCGACGCTCCGCGGCGACGAAGCTCCTGAGCGAGCGGTTCCTCGACAAGCTCGCGCCGGGTGTGTCCGTGCTCCGGCCGTCATTGCAGTCCGGCTTCACCTCGCTGGGGCTCGTGCTGTTCGCCGTGGCGCTGGCCCAGCCCCAGTGCGGCACCCACAAGGAGCTGACGAAGCGGACCGGCATCGACGTGGTGGTGGCGGTGGACGCGTCCAATTCGATGCTGGCGAAGGACGTCCAGCCCAGCCGGATCGAGCGGGCACGCCTTGAACTGCTCACGTTGCTCGACGAGCTGAAGGGCGATCGGGTGGGAATTGTCGCGTTCGCGGGGAGCGCCTTCGTCCAGTGTCCGCTCACCACCGACTACTCCGCGGCGAAGCTGTTCCTGCGTGCGGTCGACCCCGCGGAGATGCCGCAAGGCGGGACCGACATCGGCGGCGCGCTCGAGCTCTCGCACCAGCTCCTGGAGAACGCCGATCGAGGCGCCCAGGATCGCGTGGTCGTGCTGCTGTCGGATGGCGAGGACTTCGGCGGCGACGTGGAGGACGCGGCGAAGAAGCTGCGGGACGCGGGCATCCGGGTCCTCGCCGTGGGGATTGGCTCCGAGACCGGTGAGCCGATCCCGGTGCACAACCGTCGCGGCGAGATGGTCGGCTACAAGCGCGACGAGAACGGGGCGACCGTGCTGACCCGGCTCGACCGCGCCGGTCTGGCGCGACTGGCGGAGGCAACCAACGGGAAGATGTTCTACCAGCCGAGCCAGGTCGCAATGGCCGACGTCGTGAAACAGATCGATCAGCTCCAGAAGTCGGAGTTCGAGAGCCGGCTGATGGTCCACTACGACCAGCACTTCCAGTACTACGCGGTGCCCGGCCTCGCGCTGGTCCTCACCGGAATGTTGATCCGCCCGTCGCGCAGGAGGCGCGCCTGATGCTGCGCGGCGGACTCCTCCTCGGGTTGCTCCTGGCCTCACCGGCGTTCGCGGTCGGGCTGCTGGAGAAGAACCATCCGGCGATCGAGGCCGGCATCGACGCGTATGACGACGGCCGGTTCGAAGACGCGCTGGCGGCGTTCCAGGCGGTGAAGCAGGAATTGCCCGGCGATCCGCGGGTCGACTTCAATATCGGCAACGCGCTCTACAAGCTCGGCCGCTACGAAGAGGCGAAGGACGCATGGCTGCGCGCCGCCGAGAACGACAAGGGCAAGGGCGCGTTGCAGCAGAAGGACTACTACAACCTCGGCAACGCCTTCGCCCAGCTGAACAAGAAGAAGGACGCGATCGCCGCGTACCGGAAGGCGCTCACCCTCGATCCCTCCGATCCGCTGGCGCGGCACAACCTCGAGGTGCTTCTCCGGAATATCCCGCCGCAGGACTCGAAGGACGAGAAGGGTGACGGCGGACAGGATGGCGGCCAGGACGCTGGGCATCC
>JBAWAM010000581.1:0-17568 GCA_049589315.1 Myxococcaceae bacterium | reverse complement strand
TCCGAACGCGGCTCCGAACGCGGCTCCGAACGCGGTGGCGGGCGCGGTGGTTCAGGCTCCGGCGGCAGCGGCGATTCCGGAGGACGGGCGGCGGCGACGGAAGGGTCCAAGCCTGGCGGTGCCCGGTCATCATGAGCGGCTCTCCGCTCGAGCGCCGGGTCGAGGTCCGGCGCTTCATCAACCGCGACTTCGCCTCGGTGGAGGAGCTCATCACCGAGTACGTCAACAACATCAGCCGCAGCGGCGCGTTCATCCGGTCCGATGATCCGCTGCCCATCGGCACCCGGGTGAGCCTCCGCTTCACCGTCATCCTCGACGACCTCGAGACGATCGAGGGCGATGGCGAGGTTGTCCGGGTGATTCCCCCCGGCGGAAACGAGCCCGCCGGGATGGGCGTCATCTTCCGCTCGCTCACCGCATTCTCGCGCGAGCTGATCGAACGCATCCTGGTCAGGCGCTGACCTCGCGGGTGAGGACGGGCCGCGATAGGCTGCCGCCGTGAGGTCGGCGCTCCAACGCACCCGGATCGGACGGTTCGTGCTGGACCTGTTCCGGGCGGCGCTGTCCGTCATCCGGGGCTTCCGGGGAGAGCGGATCAGCCTGCGCGCTTCCGCCCTGACGTACCTCAGCATCTTCTCGCTGGTCCCCATGCTCACCGTTGCGCTGGCGCTGGTCGAGGCGCTCGGCGATGAGCAGTTCAAGCAGACCTTGCATGGGTTCGTGCTCGACGTGCTTGCGCCCGGGATTCGGAAGGAGTCGGCGGAACTCCTCGAGCGCGTCATCGAAGACGCGAATCCCGGTGCTGCAGGCTGGCTCGGCGTCGTCGCCCTGCTCGTCAGCGCCGGGTCCCTCCTCAAGCACCTCGACTCCTCGCTGAACGAGATCTGGAACGTGCGGCGCGGACGCCCGCTGCCGATCCGGCTCGCCACCTACACCGCAATTCTCATCCTCGGGCCGGTGCTCCTCACCGTCTCGCTGTCCGGCATGGGGTTGCTCCGGGCGATCCTGGTCGAGCTGCTTCCGATCTCTGGAGACGCCCTGGCCGGCGCGGGCGCCGTCGTATCGGTCGGGGGCTTCACCCTCCTTTACCTGGTCGCGCCCAACTCGAAAGTCCGCTTCCGCGCTGCGCTCGCCGGCGGCGTCACTGCCGGCCTGGCCTGGGACTTTGCCAAGCACGTTTATGGTGCCGCCGCCGCAGAGCTCTTCCGTCGCAGCCCGATCTGGGGCTCGCTCAGCGCCGTCCCTCTGTTCCTCATCTGGATCTACCTGAGCTGGCTGCTGCTCCTGTTCGGCGCGCGCCTGGCCTATGCCGTCCAGTACGCCTGGTTTCGGGGAGGAGTTCCCGAACTGTTGGCCTATCCCCGTTCCGAAGCGGTCATCGCGGCACGGATCGCCGCTGGGCTGGCTCGGATGGACAGCATGGGCGCACCCGCTCCCGATCTGCGCCGGCTCGCGGACGAGACGCTGATCCCGGTGGATGCGCTCGAACCCGTCCTCGAGGCCATGATCCGGGGCGGGCTGATCCGACGTCTGCCCGAAGGTTCGGTGGAGCCTGCCCGCCCCGTGAACGAACTGACGCTCGCCGACAATGCGCGGGTGGTGGGCGCCACGCGGGCGTTCGACCCGGAAGCTCCCGAGGAAAAACCGGCACCTGGAACCCTGGACGGCGTTCTCGAGGAGGCGGAGGACGCTTTTCTGGCGCGACTTCGCCTGGTTCCCTGGAGCGACCTCCCCGCGCTCGAAGAGGCCCAGCGTCAGGCCTTGGCCGCCTCGAAAAAGCGTAGCGTTATCCAGTGGTTGTGAACTCGCCCCGCTTGCAAGCCGAAATGGTTCTCGGCTAAGGTGAACCCCATCCATCCGGAATAGCCGAGTAATTTCGCGGGGTCATGAGGTCTCAGGAGTCTTCGATGCTGAAGTCCGATCTGGTCAACATCCTGGTCGAGAAGCGTGGCGTGACGCAGAAGCAGGCGGAAGCCACCATCGAGACAATCTTCGAGGCCATGAAAGAGGCGCTCTGCCGCGGGGAAAACATCGAGATCCGGGGTCTCGGCGCCTTCCACGTGAAGAGCTACCAGGGGTACCAGGGACGTAACCCCAAGACGGGACAGATCATCCCGGTGAAGCCGAAGCGGGGGCTGCTCTTCCGCACGGGCAAGGAACTCCGGGATCGCGTGAACCGTCCGCCTGCCCAGGAGGCCAGCAACGTGATCGCGACCGCCACCAACACGGTGGTGGGTGCTCCGGCTGCTTTCTCCTCACCCGCCCCTTCGCCTCTTGCGGCTTCGACCGCCTCCGTCGTCGCCGTCGATTCCGTCGACCCGGCCCGGGGCGAGAACACGACCCCGTAGCGACTCACTCTGCTGCCGTTACGTCGCCGCCCCGTCTCGTGAGTTCGCGCTCGCGCAGGGCGGCGGTCGTTTTTCGCGGGACATGTCCCGCTATCTGCGCGCCGGCGCAACCGCCAGGCGTCCTACGGGACGGATCTGCAGATCCGGGTTCAGCTCGGCGTAGGTCAGCACCGCGACGTCGGGGAAGGCTCCCTCCACCAGCTTCCGCAGACGTCTGCGGACGTCGGGCGACGCGAGCACCACCGCCCGTCCACTGGCGGCCACGCGGCGCACCGCTTCAAGGATGGCGCCGACACGATCGGGGTCGATTCCCCCGTCCGCGTCACGAAGGGTCTGCTCGACCTCGGGGTCGGCCAGGTAGGCGTAGAGCGGACCCGTCGGCGCGTACTTGTGCGACAGGTAGCGATGCAGCGCCTGCCGGCACCGCTCGGCGAGGGCGTTTGCGTCCCCCTCGGTGGTGGGCGAAACCAGCGCCTCGAGGATGGCGCGGATGTTCCGGACGCTGACCTCCTCCTGTATGAGCTTCCGAAGCACTTCGGTCAGGAGCGGCATGGGCACTTTGGTGAGGGCCTCCTTCACCAACGCGGGCGACTGTTGCTCGAGCCCATCCAGCAGGCTCTGGACCTCCTGCACTCCGAGCAGGTCCGCCGCGCGGCGTCGGAGCACCGACACCAGGTGCTCGCACACCAGCTGCCGGGCCGTCCGGACCGGAATCCCCGCCGCCTCGAGCTTCTCCTTCGTTGCGGGAGAGACCCGGCTGATGGGCTTGCCGGTCCCCGGCTCCGACGCGGGTTCGGTCCCCACCTCGAGGAAGGCGATCTCAGCCGGCGGCTGAAGCGCATAGAGCGCGCCCGGCTGAACGGCACCGCGGGCACAGGGCACCTCGTCGACGGCGAAGGAGTAAGTCCCGGCCTGGAGTGATCGCACGTGGGTGCGGACACGGATTCCAGGGACCTTCACCCCGAGCTCGTAGAAGATTTGGTCGCGAACGAGGTTCAGATCGAAGGACGCAAACCTCCCGGCCTCCTCCTCGACGAGCGCGACGAGGTCCGGCGCCAGGTCGAGCGTCAGCGGAGACACGCCGAACACGTTTGCACTCTGGGGGCCCTGCTGCGCGGTCGGGTCCGCTCCCTCCATCGCCTCCGACGATGAGCTCGCGGCGCCTTCCGCCTTCTCCTCCGGCTTGCCGCTGCGGCGCTTCCCGAGCGACCACGCCCCGAAGCCGATCGCGGCGGTGAGTCCGATGAAGATCAGCCTGGGCATGCCGGGCATCAGCGCCAGGGCGAGGCACATCCCCGCGACGATCCAGAGCGGCTTCGCATTTCCGAAGAACTGACTGCCGATCTCTCCCCCCAGTGACCCGTCTTCCCTCTCGGACGCGACGCGGGTGACGACGAGTCCGGCCGCCGTGGCGATGCACAGCGACGGGATCTGCGAGACCAGGCCGTCGCCGATGGCGATCAGCGCGTAGGTCGCCGCAGCCTCGGCCACCGGCAGCCCGTGCTGCAGCGCGCCGATGGCGATGCCGCCCACCAGGTTCACCAGCACGATGATGAGACCGGCGATCACGTCTCCCTTGATGAACTTCATCGCACCGTCCATCGCCCCGAACATCTGCGACTCGCGCTCGAGGTCGCGCCGCCGCTTCCGGGCCGCGGCCTGATCGATGGCACCTGCACGCAGATCCGCGTCGATGGACATCTGCTTGCCGGGCATCGCGTCGAGGGTGAACCGGGCGGAGACCTCGGCGACGCGTTCGGCGCCCTTGGCCACCACCAGGAACTGCACGAGGGTGAGGATGGTGAAGATCACCGCGCCCACCACGTACTCGCCCTGAACCACGAATTCACCGAACGCCTGGATGATGTCGCCGGCGTGGCCGTCAGCGAGCGCGAGCCGGGTCGAGGAGATGTTCAGCGCCAGCCTGAACAGCGTGGTCAGCATGAGCAGCGTCGGGAACGCCGCGACCTTCAGTGCGTCCTTCGCATAGACCGCGCCGACGAGCAGGGTCACCGCCGCCGCCAGGTTCAGGGCGATCCCGGCGTCCAGCAGCCAGGGCGGCAACGGGATGATCATCGCCGCCAGGATGGCGGCCATCGTCACCGCGAGCAGGACGTCCGGGGACGACTTCACGGCGAGCAGGACCTTCGTGAGCTGATCTTTCATGGCGTCTGACTCCTCGGACGGGCGTCCAGTTCGCGCTCGTCCATCGCAACCTTGAGAACCGCCGCCGCCGCCCTGTAGAGCTCCTCGGGGATCTCCTCGCCCACGTCGTAGTGAATGAGGCTCCGGGCGAGAGGAATGTCCTTAACCACCGGGATTCCCTGCCGTTTTGCCTCGCGCCGGATCGCGAAGGCGTCCTCTTCGCGGCCGTTGGCCACGATGTAGGGCGCCTCGCACTCCGAAGGCTCGTACCTGAGCGCCACCGCGATATGGGTCGGGTTGATCACCACGGCGGTGGCCTTGTGCACCCCGCGTGCCGGTCCGGACATCGCCATCGCCTTGTGCAGCGCCTTGCGCTTCGCCTTGTGGTGCGGGTCGCCCTCGCTGTTCTTGTGCTCCTGCTTCACCTCCTCGCGGGCCATCATCAGGTCCTTGGTGTGCCTGCGCCGCGCCAGCAGGTAGTCGAGTCCGCCGAGCACCAGCACCACGGCCCCCAGGCGGATCGCCACCGGTCGGAGCAGCCCGAGGATGGCCACCAGGCTCCCGCTGCCCTCGAGCCAGACCGTGCGGAACGCATCCACCGCCGCGTCCACCACCGCCGACCAGAGGATCACCGCAAGGATGAGCGCGATGAGGAGGTTCTTCCCGGTGTCGATGAGCTGCCTCGCCCCGAAGACCCGCTTGAAGCCCGCCGCCGGGTTCAACCGTTCCAACTTCGGAGCGACCAGCTCGCCATGCACCTGCATCCCCGCCATCGCCGAGCCCGACACGAGCGCGGCGAGGAAGGCGCCCGCGAACGCCGGCGCCACCCACCAGGCGAGAACCGCCAGCCCTTCGAGGAGCACCTCCTCGACCGACTGCGTCTGGCGCAGGAAGAGGTCGGCGGTCCAGCCTTGCAGCCGCGCCGACGCTTCCGGCGCCACCGCCAGCACCCCCAGCGCGCCGCCCGCAGTGACCGAGGCTGCGGAGAGCATCTGGCTCCGGGCCACCTGACCGTTCTTCCGCGCCTGGCGGAGCTTCTGCGACGTCGGTTGTTCCGTCTTCTCGCTCAAGACACAGCTCCGTAGATCGCGTGGAGCACCCACTCCGCGTCCAGAATTCCGGCGAGGACGCGTTCGCTCAGGACCCCGACCAGAAGCCAGATCACCGCGCCACCGCCGAGGATCCGCAGCGGCGAGCCCATCTCCTGGAGGTTCATCTGCGGGGCGGCCCGGGAGACCACGCCCAGGAGGCAGTCCACCGCGAGGCTGCAGCCGGCGATGGGCGCGCCAATCGCCAGTCCCGTCGCGAACGTCACGCCGGCGAACGCCACCACCTGCATGGCCGCGCTCTCGGTCGGGGAGAATCCGCCGAGAGGGACGAGCGCGTAGCTCTTCCACACGGCGCTCATCAGGATCGGAAATGCGACTCCGGTCGCGGCCAGCGCCACCACGAGCTGGTACAGCCCATCACCGGTGGCTGACTCACGCGACCCTGCGACCGGCAGCGAAGCCTCGGCGGAGGATCCACGGAACAGGTCGATGAAGCGGCCTCCGATGCGAGCTGCGTCGAAGGGAAGCGACGCCACCAATCCCATCGCGGTGCCGAAGATCAGCTCCTTTCCCACGTACGCGCCCAGCGTCCACATCGAGTCGACGTCCGGGGGCGGCATCACACCGCCCGCGAAGTGGACCGACAGGGCGAACGCCAGCACCAGGGCAAGGCGGACGGTCGTGGGCGCCGACTGTCCTCCCAGCAGAGGACAGAGAAAGGTCACCGGAAGCAGCCGCGCCGCGCACAGGGCAACCGCCACCAGGTGCGGTGCAAGCAGCCTGAGCTCTCCCCCCAGCTCTTCGAGATTCACGACGCCACCTGCGGGAGGACCTGGAGAAGCTGCGCGGTGAAGCGGGCCAGCTGTCCGCCGATCCAGGGACCGGCGATGACGAGCGCGAGCACCGCGGCACACAGCTTCGGCACCACCGAGAGGGTGCTCTCCTGGATGGACGTGGTCGCCTGGAACACGCTCATCAGGAACCCCACGATCAGGCTCGCGCCGATGGGAGGGAGCGATGCGAGCACCATCAGGAGGAGTGCCTCACGACCCAATGCGATGATCATCTCCTGGGTCATGGCGGTCACCGGTAGCCGAGGATGAGTCCACGCGCGAGGAGCGCCCAGCCATCGACGGCGACGAAGAGGAGGATCTTGAAGGGAAGGCTGACCTGGCTCGGTGACAGCGTCTGCATCCCGAGCGCCAGCAGGATGTTGGCGATCACCATGTCGAGCACGAGGAACGGCAGGAAGATCAGGAACCCGATCTGGAACGCCTCCTTCAGCTCGGTGATGACGAACGCGGGGATCACCACCCAAAGGTCGCTGTCGGTGACCAGGTGCGCCTGCTCCGCAGGACGAAGCTCCCGGGCCATGTCCGCGAACGAGGCGCGTTCCTCGACGCTCCCATGGCGCACCAGGAACTCACGCAGGGGCTGCGCGACCCGCGCCGCCGAAGAGAGGATCTCCGCACCGGAGCCCGCCTCCTGGTACGCAACCTGCCCGGCGTCCCACATGGCCTCCATCACCGGGGCCATGATGTGTCCCGAGAGCACCACGGCGAGGCCGGTGAGGACGATCGTAGGCGGCGCCTGCTGGGTGCCCATTGCCGACCGGGCGATCGACAGCACCACGGCGATCTTCGAGAAGCTGGTCAGCATCACCGCCGCGAACGGCAGCAGCGAGAGCACTGCCAACATGCCCAGCATCGCTACCGGTCGGCTGGCGAAGGAGTCGTCCACGAGGCCCGCCGGCTTGTCCGCCGCGTGCGCGACCACGGGCACGATCAGGGCCATCACCGCGAATCCGAGCCGCTTCATCGCGCACCTCCGGCCGACTGGACCGCCCCCGTCGCGGGCGCCTCCTTCAGCTCGGCAAACCCGTCGCCGAAGACGACGAGGTAGTTGCGACCGTCGGCCTCCACCAGCGCCATGCCGCACCGTTGGGAGAGGCCTGCGCGCGACAGCACGCGGAGCCGGGGTGGGGGCGCCAGTTCGTCGGCGAACGCGCGCCGGCGGAGGAACCACCAGGCGATCCCGGCGATGCAGACGCCGGCGAGAACGATCCGGGAGATGGCGGCCGCGTCGAGTTCCTTCGTCGGAGCGATCAGGGCAAGCAGCAGGATGGCCGCGGAGGCGAGGAGCAGCTTGTTCCGTGGGGAGCGGAGCAGGTTCATGACGGCACCGTTCAGGACAGGAGAGAGAGGATCCGGGCGCCGATCTCGCCCTCGATTTCGACCAGCTCGGCGCGGGCGACGGCGCGGTCGCCGACCCTGAGCACCACCGGGTCCGAGCCGTTGATCCGAAGCGACAGAATGGAGCCGGGCCGGATCGTGGCGAGCTCAGCGACAGTGAGGCGCAGGCGCGTCAGCTCGACCTCGACCTCCACGGGAAGAGAAGCGGCATCATCCTGGGCGACGGGCTTGGACATGGATTCCTCCTGGGGGAACTTCCGCGCCTGTGCGCGGGAAAGGGTGAAGCCCTCGTTGCCGAGGGCACCGAACAGCTCGAAGGTCCGGGACTGGAGGCAGACCGCTCCGTGGAGCGCGCCGTCGGAAACCTCGAGCCCGTCGAGAAGGACGACGTCGCCGGGTTGAAGTCCGCGCAGCTCGTCGAGATCCAGCTGGAGCTTCGAAGCGAACGTCCGCACCGACAGGCTGGCCCTGAGGACCTCCGCTGGAATCGGGCCGAGTGCAGGGACGGACTGGGACTGCGCGGCAGCTTGAAGCAAGCGGGCCGGAATGAAGAGCCGCGCCTGCCCTTGGGCATTGCCAATCGTGAGCGCAATCCGCACGCCGACCTGGGGCGCCTTCAGGTCCGAAAGGTCCATCACCTCCGCGAGCGACGGGTTCACCGCCTTGAGCCGGGGAGCGAAGAGCGCATCGACCAAGGCGTCGGCACGGACGGCCTGGAGTGCGACGAGCGCGAGGTACCCGAACGCCGCCTCTTCGATGCGCGTGAGCATCGTGACCGGCGTGAGTCGACCCGTGCCGCCGGAGAGGCACTCCAGGGCGGCGCAGAGTACCGGCTTCTCGATCTCGAGCACGGCCACGCCGCCGGCCGCGTCGAGCTCGAACACTGCGAAGGCGGCGTCACGCGTCAGGTGCTGGTCCAGGCCGAAGACATTCTCGAGTACGTTCGCCTGAGCGGACACCTGTGCGCCGAGTTGTGCCTGGAGTGCGCCGGCTGCGGAGGACAGGATCGCTTCCCCCCGCCGGATCAGCTCCGGGCGATGCTGCAGCGCCAGATGCGCCCGGGTGAGCCGTCGGGTGCCCATCCGGTGCAACCGCGCGACCCGGAAGGTGGAGAAGTGGGCGTGAACCGTTCTTTCGTTCTCTGTGTACATGGGGAGCTCGATGACGGACGTGGACATTTCAAGGGCCCTGCCAGTGCAGACCCCTCGTGATTTCGACCACTTGTGAGTGAGGCCAGGTGGCAGACCGTCCGGGCGCGAAACGGCCCGTGCACGCAGCGGGACGGTCAGCGGGTCACTTCGCGAATCAGCCGGGCGGCGAAATCGCGCAGCCCCGGTGCGAGCTCCACCGAACGCGCGGCATCGTCCGGCTCCAGCCGATAATCAGGAAAGACAGACCGGTGGTACGGGGGAAGCTGTCGGAAGATTTCGCGCCTCAACGCCGGACCCGCTTCGGCCCAAAGGGCCCGGAGGTTCTGGCTCGCCTGCTGCGAGATTCCGAACTCGGCCGCGAGGCGCCCCTGTCGCTCGGGTGATGGCAGCTTCACCAGTGCGTCCAGGTAGACGCCCGCGCGCTCCGCCGAGGTTCTGGAAAGGCCCGACAACAGCTCCGTCGCGCCCTCCCGGTGAAAGGCGTGGGAGAACATGGCGACCCGCTCCTCCCACCCCACTCCCCTCACCCGCGCCGGCGCCCCCGGCCGAAGCCGGGTCCGGTCGTCCTGCACGGGGAGAATCACCGTCGCCCGGACGGGCTCACCACTCCGGCGACGTTCCGCTCGAGTTCTCTGGACCATGACGGCTGGGCTCCCCCTGCTCAGGCGGCCTTCTTCGTCCCGGCGGCGTTCACGACGGGCCGCGCAGGCGCGGGCGGAGCTGCGGATGCCGCAGCAGCCAGGGCCTGCGCGCTCCGCCACTTGAGCGCGACGAACACCAGCAGCAGCGCCAGGACGCTGACGAGCGCGCCGAGACCGATCACGACGTACCTGAGCCTCTGGGCTTGCGTCATGCCCCCCTCCGGCAACGACACGGTCGAGACGACCTCGTTGACCACCAGCGAGACATCGTCGGGCGACAGGCCTTCGACGCTGCCCGCGATGAGCTTGCGCAGCTCGTCCTCCTTCCCTTTCACCCGGGGACCGTGTCCCGGGCGCACCCGAACCAGGGCGGATGCCTTGGCCTGCCCGGGCGTCTGCCCCGGACGCGCGGGAGGAGGCACGACCAGGTGAACCCGCGCCATGGTCACGCCGGAGATCGACTGGAGCGTCATCTCCAGCTCTTCGGAGAGGGCGTTGAGATGCGACACGCGCTCCTGCGCCGGCGTGGCGACCAGACCCGTTTCGACGGCATCGAAACCACCGACCCTCTTCTTCGGAAGTCCCAGCTCGGTCAGGATCCGCACCGCGGCCGTGGCCTGGTCCTCGTCCACCTCGATCGCCCACGTGGGCTTCTTCCCCTGTTCGGGGACCTTGCGCGCCTGGAAGCCACTTTCGAGCAGCAACGTCTGGATCTCGTTGGCCTCTGCTTCGTCGAGGCCTCCGTGGATCCGGGCCTGACAACCCACGAGCGCGAACAGCAGCATGAAAGGAACAATGCGATTGGGGAGCGTCATCTGAATTCCTCTAGAGCTGGGTCTGGAGAACCTGTTTCACGCCGCCGGTGGCCTTCTCGACGACCTTTCCGGCGAGATCGAGCTCCTGGCTGGCGCGGTACACGTGGGCCTGCATCGCGATGAGCTCTGCCGGCGTGAAGTTCTTCCCGGCCTGTGCCAGGTCGAGGATGTGGTCGATCCGCTGCTGCGCGGCGGTGACCCGATCCAGCATCTGAGCGGCCTGGGCAGACTTCGCGTCGGGTGCGCCCTCAACTCGCGAGACCGCCCGAGCCTCGCTCACGCCGGGCGCCTTCGTCACGCAGCCGGGCTGCGCGCGAGCGACGGGTGCTGACGGCTGGGCGCGGTCGACGACCGGCTTCGGATCGATTTCGCTGCCCGTCTTCTCCAGAACCTTCCCGAACTTCTCCTTCCCCGTTTCCAGGGAGGGAGAGGGGCCGGATGCGCCGACCCCACCCACCTTGTCGATGGCCATGGCGCGCCTCCTCTCACCGGACGTTGTTGATGGCGGCCTTCGCAGAGTCGTGGCGGACCTTCATGATGTTGGAGACGGCGGTGAATTCGCGGCTCTCTTTCTGCATCCCGTTCTGCAGCGCCAGGTACTCCATGTTGAACCTGCGCTCCTCGGAGCGCAGGAGCTTCTGGGCCTCCAGCAGGTCCCAGTCCTCGCCCTTCCCCGTCGTTCCTCCCGCCGACGCGGGTCCGCTGGTCTGTGCAGGGGGAGCCGATCCCACCTGGGTGACCGCCGATGCGGCCCTGGACACGCTCCCGACAGCAGCGCTGAGAACGGGCGCGCCCATCGCAAGTCCACCCGCCACCGCGGCGCCGGTATGAACGGCCTGCCCGACGGTGCGCGCGAGGACCTGCCCGAAGTCGTTCTCGGGCGTCTGGCGCTGGGTGGTCTGGGTGATCGACACCTGGTTGATCCGGTTCGGGGAATCCATTGCTGCCTCCAAAGGCAAGGTACGCGGGGGACGCAGTTCAGAAGGCGTGCCGGAGACGAGAAGTCCTGATTCCGTGGGGTTGCGTGTCGGCGCCCGCCGTGTCGCGTCCACACGTCCGACTTCCCGTCCCATCCGCCGGACGGGGCACGTCCCGTCGCACTGGCCTGGCGCGGTTCCGAGGGGTCCCCACCACAGTTCGAGGCCAGCGCACTACACGGACGCTTCGTGATCCCGCGCCTGCGCAGCACACGGTTCCCTCTGAGCGCTCCGCTGCGCCCTCGATGGCACTGGCTTTGCTCGGCTCCGTTCGAATCACAACGGAGTCTGCCCTTGAGCGCTCACCTCTCCCCATCCAGGCTCGGAGTGCTGCTGGTCTCTTCAGCGCTCCTATTGCCAGGTTGCTACGGACAGAGCCTGTTCCAGTCCGCATCCGAGGACGGGCCGGTGATTGGCCCCGACGGGCGGAAGCTCCCGCCTTTCGAGCCTGCACCGCTCGCCATCCGGCAGCTCCTCGGGTGGCAGTACCGCAATGCCGTGAGGGACCTGCTGGGGATCGAAGCCGCCAATGCGGTGACACCTCCGGCCGACTCGGCGGTGAATGGCTTCGAGTCGATCGGCGCCGCCCAGCTCTCGCTCTCCTCACAGGCGGTAGAGCAGTACGAGAGATCCGCCACGAGCGCCGCGGAGCTCGCGTTCACAGACGCCACCCTGCGCGGGAAGCTGGTCCCCTGCGCCCCCGGTTCGAATGACGACGCCGCGTGCATGCGGACGGTCATCGACACCTTCGGGCGGCGCGCGTGGAGGCGTCCGCTCAACGAGGACGAGCTGTCGACCTGGGTCAACGTCGGGCTGCAGACGAGCGCCACCTATGGTGACTTCTACAAAGGCGCCCAGTTCGCCATCGCGGGCCTGCTGCAGTCGCCGAACTTCCTCTACATCGTGGAGGTCGGTGAGCCGGACCCGGCCCGGCCCGAGCGCGTTCGGCTCACCGGAACCGAGCTCGCCACCCGGCTCGCCTTCTTCCTGACCGGGACGATTCCTGACGAAGCGCTGTTGGCCGCAGCGGAGTCGGGCGCGCTCGACACCACAGCGGGAATCCGTGCCGAGGCCGAGCGGCACGTGCAGAAGCCCGAAGCGCGGGACGCCCTACGTCGCTTCTTCGACGAGGCCTTCCGTCTCCGCACTGTGGACTCCATGGTGAAGCACCAGGAGACCTTCCCCGAGTTCACTCCGGCGCTGGCGAAGGCAATGCACGAGGAAGCGAACCTGCTCCTCGACGACGTGATCTGGGAGCGCGACGCCGACTTCCGCGAGGTGCTGGACGCGACGCATACCTTCGTGAATGCGGATCTGGCGAAGCTGTATGGACTGCCGGATGTGCCGACGCCGGGATTCTCCCGTGTCGAGCTGGATCCCAATGGCGTGCGAGGTGGCTTCCTTGGCCAGGCAGCGTTCCTCTCGCTGATGGCCCACCAACGGACGACCTCGCCGACCAACCGTGGCCGGTTCGTCCGCGAGCGCCTGCTCTGTGAGCCGGTCGCCGCGCCACCGCCCGGCGTGACCACGAACCTGGTCGAAGAACCGGGGACCGGGGGCGAGAAGAAGACGCAGCGCGAGAAGCTCTGGGAGCACCGGGCCAACCCCGCATGCGCCGCCTGTCACGTGGCCATGGATCCCGTGGGGCTCGGGCTGGAGAACTTCGACGCGCTGGGCCGGTACCAGGAAAACGACAATGGCAAACCCGTCGATGCCGTGAGCGAGTTCGACGACCGGGGCAGGTTCCAGGGTGCGCTGGAGCTGGGCCGCCTGTTGAGGGACGACGTTCGGGTCGTCGAGTGCCTGGTGAAGAACGTCCACCGGATGGCGACGGGTCACGTGGAGTTGGAGAGCGAGGCGGCCCCGCTGTGGCGGGCGCAGCAGGCGTTCGCCTCGAACGGGCACCGGATGAAGGCGCTGCTCGTGGAGATCGTCGCGAGCGATGCGTTCCGCTACGGGAAGAGGGAGGTACAGCCATGACGTTCCGCATGAGTCGACGAGCGATGCTCAAGGGCCTGGGCGCCATGGTGGCCCTGCCCACCCTCGAAGCGATGTTGAACTCCCACGGGACCGCGTTCGCCGCCGGCGATCCTCTTCCCCGACGGATGGCCACCTGGTTCTTCGGAAACGGCGTGGTCCGGTCGAAGTGGGTACCCGCCGCGACCGGCTCATCGTGGGAGCTGTCGGATGCACTTGCTTCACTGGCTAACGTGAAGAGCTACGTGAACGTCGTCTCCGGCTGCGTGGTGAAGATCCCGGACCGCCGCGTCCACCACACCGGCTGCGGCGCGATGCTCGCCGGATATCCCTTCATCGAGCTGAACACGGCCGACTTCTCGTCGAAGTTCGGCGGGCCGACGATCGATCAAGTCGCGGCGGACATCATCGGGAAGACCACCTTCCCCTCGCTTCAGCTTTCGGTCACCAAGCGCGCCACGCCGTGGGAGGGGCCGACGCTGCAGTACCTGTCCCACCGCGGACCGGATGCGCCACTGCCGGCAGAGACCAATCCGGTGAACCTTTTCAACAAGTTGTTCGGGAACTACTCGGCGCCGGCCGACGATCCGAAAGCCGCAGTCCGGGCGAGCGTGCTCGACGCGGTGAAGGAGGACGCGAAGCGGCTGCAGCAGCGACTGGGCGCCAACGACCGCCGGAGGGTGGACGCGCATCTCACCGCAATCAGCGAGGTGCGACAGCAGTTGCTGGCGCTTCCGTCCGAAGCCTGTACCCCGCCCCCGGCGGTCAGCACGACGAACAGGGACGTGAACGGTGCCGAGCCGATGGAGGCGGTCAACAAGGCGATGGCGGACCTGCTCGCGATCGCCTGGGCCTGCGACCTCAACCGGGTCGCCAGCTTCATGTTCTCGGGGTCGGTGGGCGACTGCGCCTACCCGATGCTGGGGATCCCGGACAACCAGCACCACATCACCCACGATGATGGCCGCCGGGATGAAGTCCACGAATGCGTGAAGTTCTACGTGAAGAACTTCGCGTACTTGCTGGAGCGGCTCCAGGCGACGCCGGACGGCACCGGAAACCTGCTCGACAACTCGGTGGTGATGATGACCACCGACGTCTCCGAGGGATGGTCGCATTCGCTCGACGACTTTCCGATCCTCCTCGCCGGGCGCGCTGGCGGGACGCTCAAGTCCCCCGGCATCCACTACCGCTCCACGAACGGCCGCAGTACCAGCGATGTGCTGCTGACGGTCATGCAGGCGGCGGGAACCGGGGTGACCTCGGTGGGTGCGAAGGAGGGCCTGAGCACCACGCCGGTCCGGGAGCTCATGGTCTGATCGGACCGACCTCGCGAAGCCGCGCCGCGCACGACGAAACGAGGTTAGGCTCGCCGTCCATGAACACTTCGGCCTCTGCGATCCAGGTTGCCTCCGAGCTCCACGTCCGTCAGGTCCGCGAACTCGCGGAGCTCTTCGGATTCGAAACGCGCAACAAGTACGAGATCAGCAGCCCGGAGCTGGGACAGATCGCCTTCGCCGCCGAGCAGCAGAAAGGCGTGCTCGGCTTTCTCCTGCGCCAGGTGCTCGGGCATTGGCGGCCGTTCGAGATCCACTTCATGGGGCCGGACCGCCGACCCGTGCTCCGCGCCGTTCACCCGTTCCGCTTCTTCTTCCAGCGGCTCGAGGTCTACGACGTCGCCGGCCGGCTTATGGGTGCGCTCCAGCAGCGGTTCGCGTTCTTCCAGAAGCGCTTCGACGTCCTCGGGCCCGACGGCCGGGTGCTGCTCGAGATGAAGTCGGGGTTCTTCCGCATCTGGAGCTTCCCCTTCTTCCGGGGCGGGGAGCAGGTCGCGGTGATCGAGAAGAAATGGAGCGGCGGCCTCACCGAGCTCTTCACGGACAAAGATCGCTTCCGCGTCCTCTTCACCGGGACGCTCACCGCGGAGGAGAAGCAGCTCATCGCGGCGGCGGCGATCTTCGTCGATCTGCAGTACTTCGAGAAGAAGGCGTCATAGCGTCGAGCGCTCGTTCCACTCCTGGGGACGCGTCTCGCAGTGGCAGCACGGGCAAAAAGTTGCAACGGCTTCAGGGCGCTTCAGACTGCTCCAGTCCTGTAGCAGAGGAGGAGCCGATGATGACGGCCACGCTGGATTCCCAGGAGCGGTTTCATCCCCGGGTAGGTGCCGGATTCATGGTGAAGCTGCTGATCAACGGCCGCGCGCTGGTCTGCAAGGCGCGCGACCTGTCGATGGCGGGGCTGTACATCTCGAACGCGCCGAGTTCGCTCGAGGAGAAGGTCACGGTGGCCGTTCCGCTCCCGGGCGATCGCGAGGTGGTCACCTCGTGTCTGGTGCGCCGCGTTCAGGAGGACGGCGTCGGGCTCGAGTTCGAGCACCTCGACTGGGACGACATGTTCGCCCTCGCCCGCTTCCTCCACCCTCGCCTGCCGTAGTCACTCTTCGCGAAGGCGGGCCACCAGGTCCATCAGCTCCACACCGCGGAACGGCTTCTGGATGTACCCATCCGCCCCCGCCCGCGTGGCCGCGTCGATGTCCGACTTCCGGGCCTTGGCGGTCAGCATGTAGAGCGGCACGTGCGCCGTCGTGGGCTCGCTCTTCAGCATCCGGCAGAGGGTGATGCCGTCCATCTGCGGCAGCACCACGTCGAGCAGGATGAGCTGGAAGCTCCGCGTCCTCGCCAGCTTCAGTCCCTCGATCCCGTTCTCCGCGCACTCCACCGCAACGTCTCCGTCGCTGAGCATGCTCCGGACGAGCTCCCGGATGACGGGCTCGTCCTCCACGAGGAGGATGTTGAACACGGGCTGGACGGCGGCACTGGGCATGGCCACCTCACCTTACTCCCAGGCGAGGGCTTCGACGACATTCAACCCTGCTGCACGCCGCGCTGGGTAGAGCCCGGCGATCACCGCGCACACGCTCGCGGCGACGACCATCTGGATCGCGACGCCGGTGGGATAGACGAACGGGAAGAGCCAGCCCGTCGCCTGAACGCCCACGACGTAGGTGATGATTACCCCCATCACGCCGCCCAGCGCAGCTCCTATCAGTCCGCCCGAGATCCCGATGAACGCGGCCTCGCCCACGAACAGCCGGAGGATGTGGCCTCTGGCAGCCCCGACTGCACGCAGCAGTCCGATCTCCCGCGTGCGATCCAGCACCGCCGCCAACAGGGTGTTGATCACCCCGAGCAGCGCCAGCAGCACGGCCACCGCCTCCATCGCATAGGTCACGGCGAAGGCGGCCTCGACGAGGTTCAGAGCCTCCACCCGAAGCTCGTGGTTCGAGAGGACGTAGAGGTCGTGCTGGGTCCCGAAGCGCTCGGTGATCTGCCGGCGAACGGACTCGAGATTCGCGCCGGGCTTCACGTACACCTCGAACGTGTCGACCCGATCGTCGTGGAACCAGGCCACGAAGTCGTCGCGCTCGAGGAACACCGTGCCCTGGTCGGTGGTGTAGTCGATCACCACGGCCCCCACCGAAAGCGTCTTCACCCCGGCGGGCGTGTTGAGCGGGAAGGTGTCCCCCGGGTGCAAGTCCCGACGCCTGGAGAGGTTCTCCGAGATCGCCACGACCGCGCGGCGGCGTTCCTCCGCCGTCGGCAGCGACCCTTCGAGCACCGTTGGCTGCGCGTGTTGATAGTAGACCTCGGGCCTCCAGGAGATCAGGTAGCCCATCAGATCGAGCACCTCGTGCTGATACAGCCGCACGAAATCCACCGAATCGACGCCGTCGAGCTTCTCCAGCTCATGGCCCAATGAAGGGATCATCGGCGTGTTCGTGACACCGGCGATCTTCGACGACGACGTGACGAAGAGGTCCGCGGGAACCGACTGATCGATCCACCGCATGGCGCTCACCCGGAACGAACCGACGAAGCCGACGATGCACACGGTCATCGCCACGCCGATCGCCAGGGCCGACACGGGCACTGCGGTCCGCCCCGGCGCACGGGCGAAGTTGTCCGCCGCCAGTCTCCCCGAGACCCCGAGGAGCCACTGCCCCGGCCTCTGGAACACGGGCTGCAACGCGCGAAGCAACACGGGCGAGAGCATCGTCACGCCCATCAAGGTCAGGAAGATCGCCAGGAAGCCGCCGATGGGGAGGTTCTCCACGGGAGGTGGGAGCAGCGTGCACGCATAGGCCAGCGCGACCAACGCGACCGCGGCGATCACCGGGCCCTTCTTCAACGCGCCGACCTGGGCGCCGGCGGCGCCGTCCCGACGGAGCGCCTCGACAGGCTGGACCTGCGACGCCGTCCACGCCGGGCGCAGC
>JBAWAM010000580.1:0-3774 GCA_049589315.1 Myxococcaceae bacterium | reverse complement strand
AACAGCGCATCCATGCTCGAGGCCAAGCGCGCCGGCCGGGAGCTGGCCTTCCCTGCAACTGTAACCGAGGGCGCGGTCCTGCACTGAAGTGCACGGCGCTCGAGCGCTGGATCGGGGCGCTCGCGCTGGGCCGCTTTTTCCCCTCCAGCGATCACTTCGACGCGGTCTCCGGGCTGAGCGTCAATGAAATCTCCTTCGAGTCATTCCGGGGTCCACGCTCCGTGATCAGGGCGGTGTCCCGGATACAGAAGGACGTCAGGACTGGGCTGTTGAAGCGGATGCCTGCGAGGTCGATCGGCTCGCCGAGGCTGAACGCCTCACCCCGGATGATCGACATCTCGTCGAACAGGGAGAACTTGCCCGTCGCACACCCAACGTGTGACTCGGAAGGAGCGAGCTTCACCAGCGGTCGCTTGAGGCTCACGCCTGCGCCGGAGATCACCGCGTATCCAGAGACCAGATCCACCGACACGGAGAGCTCGTTTCCAGAGAGTCGAGTGTCTGGAAGGGCGGGCCGCCTGGCTGCCTCGGCCACATACGTCCCGGTGCGGAGAGGAGAGATGTGCTCCTTCGCCTTGCCACACGCGAGGAATGGGAGACATGCGGCGCCCAGGATGAGGACAACGGCCAGTCGGGACTTGCTCATGTGCGGCTCCTTGCGAGGACGGCACAGACGGCGCACTTCTGTTTTCATTCAAGGCGTTCTGTTCGCGCCTCGGTGCTGCCGCGCACGAAGGGTACGAACGGGAAGCGTTCGACCCCAGCCCGTGCGCGGCGTCCCGTCCGCCGCTTCGGTTCCGTGGCGGGCGGGGAGGCGCGAACGTCCCCCCGCCGATCGCGTGCCTCAGGCCTTGTTGAATTCGGCGTATGCCTCGCCGGCGTACTGCTCGAACCGACTGTTCGTGACCGCGGAGGCCCCGCCATCGACGGCGAGCACGACGCCGGTGATGAAGCTCGACAGGTCACTGGCGAGAAAGACTGCCGCGTTGGCAATCTCGGCGGTGGTGGCGATGCGGCCGAGTGGCTGCTCCTGCCCGAGCTTGCGCCCCAGGATGTCGTTGAAGCGATCCGCCTGGTCGGCCGGAATGTTCATGTGCCAGGTGCGACGGCATTCGAACGGATGCCGAGTCTGCCCAACTCCGCGCTCGCAGCACGCACCAGGCCGGTGATGGCGTGCTTGGATGCCGTGTGATCCTTGTCTTCAGAGGTTGATTGGACGTCTGAAAGCACCGTGGAGCACGGACAGGGTGCCCTGCGAGACCACCGCGTGCAGCCGGCCACGGTCGGCCTCAGCGACACGTTGACGAGGGCCGGAAACGGCCGCAGGAATGTGCGCCCCTTCGAGAGCGAGGTCATCCCGTGTCGGCCGAGCCGATCTTCCCCCACGATCTGCGCGATGCGTGGCCGGCGCTGTCGCGCGAAGAGCGGCTGGAGAGCTTCATGCTCGTCCCGCTCGCAACCGCCGATGACTTCTTCCTCTCCTTGTCCTCGCAGGAGCAGGCCGAGTTGATCCAGGCGATGCCTCCGGGCGAACGCAGCTCGCTCGCGCGATTGCTCGCGCCCGACGACGCGGTCGACGTAGTCCAGGCCCTGCCACCGGAGGCGCGCGCGCCGCTTCTCGATGAGTTCGATGCGGTTACCCGACGCGAGGTCCAGGCGCTGCTCGCCTACGCGGAGGATGAGGCGGGCGGCCTGATGAACCCGCGATTCGTCCGGTTGCGGCCGGAGATGAACATCGACGAGGCGATCCGGTATCTGCGCAAGCAGACGCGAGAGCGCGCGGAGACCGTCTACTACGCGTATGCACTCGACGCGCAGCAGCACCTCGAAGGGGTGGTTTCCCTCCGTGAGCTGCTGCAGGCGGCGCCGGAGAAGCGTGTCTCCGAGGTGATGCAGCGGGATCCGGTGACCGCGAGCGAGACCCTCGATCAGGAGTCGCTCAGCCGGCTGTTCTCCGAGCACGACCTGATGGCCATCCCGGTCGTCGATGACGAGAAGCGGATGAAGGGCATCGTGACCGTCGACGACATCGTCGACGTCGTCCAGGAGGAGGCGACCCGGGACATCCAGAAGGTCGGCGGCATGGAGGCCCTCGAGGCGCCGTACTTCGAGGTCTCGTTCACGGACATGCTCCGCAAGCGGGCGGGGTGGCTCCTCATCCTGTTCGTCGGCGAGATGCTCACCGCGACGGCGATGAGCTACTTCGAGGACGAGATCGCCCGCGCAGTGGTCCTGGCGCTGTTCGTTCCGCTGATCATCTCGAGCGGGGGCAACTCGGGGAGCCAGGCGACCACGCTCATCATTCGCTCCATGGCGCTCAACGAGGTTCGCCTGAGGGACTGGTGGCGGGTGGTTCGCCGGGAGGCCCTCGCCGGACTCTCACTCGGCGCAGTGCTGGGCGCGGTCGGCTTCACCCGGATCGTGGTCTGGGAAAAGCTGTTCCACCTCTACGGAGAGCACTACCTGCGCGTCGCTTTGACCGTCGCGCTCTCGCTCGTCGGCGTGGTGGCGTGGGGGACGCTGTCCGGATCGATGCTTCCGTTCGTGCTGCGGCGCCTCGGGTTCGATCCCGCCAGCGCATCGGCGCCGTTCGTCGCGACCCTGGTGGACGTCTCCGGGCTGGTCATCTACTTCACCGTGGCGAGCCTGATCCTGCGTGGGACGCTGCTGTGACCGAACGGGTGCGCCTGGGCGGCCGGCACCTGGGTGCCAGGTTCCATGGCTTCGGTTGATTGCGCCCGTCGGCCGATGCAACCCGTCCATGTTTCACCACCGTGCAGGCCGCGCGTCGCCAACCCTCGGCCATTCGTCTTATGGTCGCCGCTTCCTCCTCCGAAACCCCCTGGAGTTCCCTTGGCTCGACTCGCGTCCTCGCTGTCGATCACTGCCGCTCTGCTCGCCATCTCGACGAGCGCCAGCGCCCAGATTGGCCCCGGCATCGAAGTCGACCTGGTCGTGGAGAAGGGGTTCTTCTCCTATCCCCAGACCAGCGCCAAGTGGGCCCAGTACTCGGTCGGCGCGAACCGCACCAGCGCCGCGGACCGCGACGTCACCATCGGCAACTGCGGCTGCCTCCTCTCGACGTTGGGATCGATCGAGCAGTTCTACCTGGGAGGCGGCTCCGTGCCGTACTTCGCCTACCGGGAGCTCTACACGGACCAGGCGGTGATGAACTTCGCTCCGCGGTACCTGGACATGTTCCTCATGTTCGGGAAGGGGGAGGGCCCACAGCCTGCCGACGCCTGGGGCTACAAGCCTCTGCCCAGCGGGACCTGCGGGACGGCCCCGAAACCCTGGGCGCTCGAGAGCAACGCGCGCTCGAGCGAGGTCGTCGATCCGCTGACCGGGAAGGTGGTGCTCCGCACGCCGAGCGGCGTTCGCTGGGGCACCTTCAGAGCGAACATGGCGAGCGGATTCGACAAGATCGACGACAACCTGCGCGCCGGGAAGCCGACCATCGTCGTCATCGAGGTTCCCCTGGGGTCGGGAGCGACGGGGCTCCACGCGCAGCTCGTGGTCGGCTGGGACGCGGTCAACAACAACTACCGGATCATGGATCCGGCCTGGCCCATGTACCTGGACGCGGCTCGCCCCGGCTCCGGAGACGAAGACTCCTACTCGGCCTGGCTCACCTCGGTGGTCAGGGTCCTGGACGTCCACCCGGTAACCACGCCCCTGGACGGACAGCTCGTCAACAGCATCGCCCTCTATGACGATCCGGGCCCCATCGAGCTCCTGGCCATCGCGCCCGACGGTCGCCGCACCGGCTTCGAC
>JBAWAM010000579.1:0-3912 GCA_049589315.1 Myxococcaceae bacterium | reverse complement strand
CCTTCGCCTCCTTCGCGGGCGTAGCCCCGGTCGGCGCCTTCTTCGCTGCAGTCTTCGCTGCGCTCTTGGCGGCCGTCTTCTTCACCTTGGTGGCGCCCGCCGGAGGCGGCTTGGGGGCGACCTTCTTCTGGACGAGTTCGGCGGCGGCGCGAGCAACTTTCTTCGCACCTGCGAGCAATCCGGTCCGTTCAGCGCTTCGGGTGGTCCGGGCCTTACCGGTGCCCTGCGTGGGCTTCGCCATGTACGCGATCTCCTTCGTAAAATCGGTGCCTTGTAGTGTTCCCCGGCTCTTATGTCAAACCAGACTTGACATCCGGATGATTTTGCCGAAGGCAGGATGACCGATGATGACCAGCACCGGACTGCTCGAGGTCGAGGACGCACTGCGCCGCATCCTGAGCACGGTCGCGGCGCTCCCAGGCGAATGGGTCTCCGTCGAAGACGCCCTTGGACGGGCCCTGGCGGCGGAGGTGACGGCGCGGCGGACGTTACCTCCCTGGAACAATTCAGCCATGGACGGGTACGCGGTGCGCAGCGCGGACCTGTCGGGCGCCCCCGTCTCGCTGAAGGTGGTGGAGACCATCGCCGCCGGAGGCCTGCCCCAAAGGACCCTGGGGCTGGGGGATGCAGCCCGAATATTCACCGGCGCGCCCCTTCCGAAGGGGGCCGACGCGGTCGTGATGCAGGAGAAGACGCGGGCCGTCCGGGGCGCCTCGGGCGAGGTCGTGGAGGTGGAGGTCTCCGAGCCGGTGCCCTCGGGGAGTTTCGTCCGGGCGGCGGGCGAGGACGCTTGGGCGGGGGCCCCCCTTCTCCCGGCGGGCACCCCCATGGGGATCCCCGAGGCCGCGCTCCTCTGGGCACAGGGGATGACCCGGGCCCAGGTTCCCCGCCGACCCCGGGTGGCGATCGTCTCGACCGGCGACGAGCTGTGCGGGGTCGACGAGGCGTTCGGGGACAGGTTGGTGGACACCAACGCGCCGGCCCTCGCCGCGGCGGTGGCGCGGGCAGGCGCCGTTCCGACGATCCTCGGGATTGCCCGCGACGATCCGGGTGAGGTCCGCGCCCTGCTGGAGCGAGCCCTGGAGTTCGACGTCGTGTTGAGCACCGCCGGCGTCTCGGTGGGCGAGCGCGACCACGTGAAGGGCGCCCTCGAGGCGCTGGGTGTCGAGACGGTCTTCTGGCGCGTGGCGATCAAGCCGGGGAAGCCGCTGTACTTCGGGCGCCGGGGACGGGTGTGCGTGTTCGGGCTGCCGGGAAACCCCACCTCCTCGCTGGTGACCTTCGAGCTCTTCGTTCGCCCCGCATTGCGCCGGATGCTCGGGCACGAGGACGCCCGACCTCCCCGGGTGAGCGGCCGGATCGGGGTGGAGCTGCGGAAGGCCGCCGGGCTCACCCACTTCGTCCGGGTGAGCGCCGAGTGGCGGGACGGAACCTTGTGGGCCCACCCCCTGGGCAGCCAGACCTCCGGGGCGCTGAGGTCGGCGGCGGCGGCCTCCCACCTCCTTGTGTTTCCAGCCGCTGAAACACGGTTGACCGAAGGTGCGCCGGTCGAGATGGTGCCGGTGTCGTGGAGCAGTTAGGGACCGCGCAACCTTTCGGGCGCTGCGGCATCAATAAGTTGCGGCTGGGACGTGTTGTGGTGCCGGAGCCCTGTCGTGTAGGAGTTCCCTGCGGAGGGCCTGGCCTGCCGCTTGCTCGGGAAGGTGACATGTCGACGGAGAAGGTCATTCCAGTTCGGACGCTCGTCGAGCGCTATGCAGAGGCGGAGATCCCCACCTCCCGCGGCACGTTGCGACACATCGTTTTCCGGGAGAAGCGCACCGGGCAGGAGCATGTGGCGATCATCGCCGGCGAAGTGGAGGACGTCGAAGGCGTCCCCGTCCGAATCCACTCGGAGTGCCTGACCAGCGAGGTCCTCGGCAGCCTCAAGTGCGACTGCCGGGCGCAGCTCGACGCCGCGCTGGACTTCATCGTCGCGAATGGCCGGGGCGTGGTGCTGTATCTGCGCCAGGAAGGCCGCGGCATCGGACTGGGGAACAAGATCCGCGCCTATGCCCTGCAGGCGCAGGGCCTGGACACCTATGAGGCCAACCGCCAGCTCGGCTTCCCTGACGACCTGCGTCACTACAATGTGGCCGCCGACATGCTCCGACAGCTCGCCATCCGTTCTGTCGACCTGATTACAAACAACCCCTTGAAAATTGCTGGCCTGGTCGAGGAACGTATCCCCGTTCGGAGGAGAATTCCCTCGCGTACCCTCCACAATCCGCATAACGTGGATTACCTCCGAACCAAGCGCGAGCGGTCGGGGCACCTGATTGAGCTCATCCCGCAGGACGACGACGACACCGAGGCCAAAGCGGGCTGACGCGGGCAGTCGGGGAGCGCCCCGCCGCACCCACCCGCTCCGTCGCACCTCGAGAAGCCGAACGGGCGCACCCGCCGGAAAGTCGGACCTCACTGTCCGTTTCTGGGGTGTGCGCGGGTCCATTCCGGCCCCCGGCGCCGAGACGCGGCGCTACGGCGGCAACACCCCGTGCGTGGAGGTGAGGTTCGGGAAGGAGCTGTTGATCTTCGATCTCGGCTCCGGCGCGCGGGCCCTGGGTGACTCCTTCGGTCCCTCGGGTCGGCGGGCGACGATCTTCCTGTCGCACTATCACTACGACCATTTGCAGGGGCTTCCGTTCTTCGCGCCCATCTTCAACCCGAAGAACCGGTTCACCGTCTTCGGGCCCCGGCGGAACGACCTGTCGATCAAGGAGATCCTGGCCGGGCAGATGGTGCAGCCCTATTTCCCGGTCACTGCGGAGATGGTGTTCCGGGCGCCCGTGGAGTACCGCGACTTCGAGGCCGGCCAGAAGCTGGAGCTCGGAGGTGGCGTGGTGAGCGCGCAGGAGCTGAACCATCCCGGCGGGAACCTCGGCTACCGGATCGACTACCGGGGCAGATCGATCGTGTACGCGACCGACGTCGAGCACGGGTCGCAGCTCGACGAGCGCTTCTACGACTTCACCCGTGGGGCGGACCTGCTGATCTACGACGCCATGTACACCGAGGACGAGTACCTCGGTCGTTCTGGCACGTCGAAGAAGGGCTGGGGACACTCCACCTGGCAGGCCGCGGTGAACGCCGCCGATCGTGCCGAAGTGAAGACCCTGGTCCTTTTCCACCACGACCCCGGGCGCTCCGACGCGGACATGGAGAAACTCCTGCGGGCCGTCCGCAAGCACCGCCCCGAAGCGATCGCCGCGCGAGAGAACCTCGTGCTCAAGGCATGAGATCGAGGGCCTGGATCGCCCGCTTCACAGCGATCCTCAGCCCCTTGAACGGCAATCTCTGGAGCGCCTCCTCCGGCGACACCCACTCGAGCCCGTCGTGCTCCTTCGGGTCGATCCGGACCTCCGCGCCTTTCGGCCAGCGCGCAGCAAAGGCCGTCTCCTCGAACACCTGCGGCGGGACCTCTTCCCCGAAGGCAAAGGAGTGCCGGTAGTCCAGTGAGCGCACAGGAAGTCCGCCCCCCGTCTCCTCGCGCACCTCGCGGGCCGCTGCCTGTTCCGGCGACTCGCCCGGCTCGATCCGTCCCGTGACGATCTGCCAGAAGCCCCCGCGTGCCGACGTCCGTCGAAGCAGCAGGACTCGAAGATCCGCGCCCTCCCCTCGCGTCACTGCGCAGGAGATCGTCCGGCGCTCCGGGCGGTGCTCGGAGATCTGCGCATCGAAGATCCCCGCGAACTCGTGCGCGAGCGCGTCCTCCACCTTGGAGATCTGGACCGCTCGATCCAGCTCCCGCTGAATCGAGGTGACCCCCGCCTCCTTGATCCCGCACGGCACGATCAGCCCGAAGTGCGAGAGGTTCGTATTCGCATTGAGCGCGAACCCGTGACTCGTCTGCCAGCGCGAGATGTGCACGCC
>JBAWAM010000578.1:0-9573 GCA_049589315.1 Myxococcaceae bacterium | reverse complement strand
CCCCTCACGCGCGCCGACCTGCCGCAGGTGCTCTTCAGCGAGCCGGAGGCGCTGCTCGCGGCGCGCGTTGAAGCGCGCTCCGGCACGGTCACCCGCCCGGCGCTGCTCCAGCTGAAGGCCAACGCCGAGCAGGCGCTCTCGGCCGGCCCCTTCACGGTGATGCACAAGCCGCAGACCGCGCCGACCGGGGACAAGCACGACTATCTCAGCCTCGGCCGCTACTGGTGGCCGGACCCCGACCAGCCGGATGGGCTGCCCTACATGCAGGTCGACGGGCAGGTGAACCCTGAGACCCTCACCATCCCGGACAAGCCCGAGCTGCAGGAGCTGATCCCCACGGTCTCCACGCTGTCGCACGCCTGGTTCGTCTTCGGCGACGAGCGCTACGCCCAGCACGCCGCGCACCTGCTCCGCACCTGGTTCCTCGACCCGGAGACGCGCATGAACCCGAACCTCGAGTACTCGCAGATCCACAAGGGCCACACGGATGAGCTGGGCGGCTCGGGCATCATCGACGCCCGCGACTTCGCGACCATTCCGGGGACGGTCGGTCTTTTGAAGACGTCGTCGGCGTGGACCGCCGAGGACGAGAGCCAGCTGCGTGAGTGGTTCAGTGAGTACCTGGACTGGTACCTCAACAGCCCGGGTGGCCGCGAGGAGGCAGCCACCACCAACAACCACGTCACCTTCTACTGGTACCAGGCGCTGCCGCTGCTCATCTACACTGGACAGGATCAGCTCGTGGACGAAACGCTGACGGGCCTGCTCACCTCGAGCCTCGAGGACCAGGTCGCCGAGGACGGCAGCCAGCCGCGCGAACTCGACCGTTCCAAGCCCTTCTCCTACAGCGTCTTCAACCTGATGGCCTGGAGCCGCATCGCCATGCTCGCCGAGGAGCGCGGGTTGGACCTGTGGAACCACGAGGGACCGGACGGAAACGGAAGCCTCCGGAAGGCCTTCGCGTTCCTGCTGCCGTACCTGAGCGGCGAGGAGGAGATCGTGGACGACCCGAACGTGCCGGAGCGTCCTCGTGACTTCGCGCGGGTTCTCCACCGTGCCGCGGTGAAGCTCCAGGAGCCGACGTGGGCCGAGCTCGCGAAGAGCGCCATGGGCGACGAGAGCGCCCTGCTCGAGCTGGACCTCATCGTGGCTCCCGAGACGAAGTAGCCTCTGCGCCGCGCGATCGCTCTTCCGGTCTCCAGTGCGTCCGGTACTGTGGCCGCCATGGATGCAACGGAGAAGCGAAACCTGATCGCCCAGTGGGCGTTCGACACCCGGCCGGTGCTCGCCCGGTTCCATCTCTGGCTCGAGGACGTGGAGGTCGAGCGGGCTCAATCTGAGCCCGTCTCGGCCTTCAGCTTTACGCCGCGGGGGATCGCCCGGAACCTGGCGATGACCTCGGCGGCGACCGCCTTGGGAACCCGGCTGTTCGGAAACTTCGGCGGCGGCAAGGGCGCGGACAAGCACGAATACAACCAGGTGAAGAAGGCCGCTGACGCGATCTCCGCCTACGTGATGAGCGAGGGCCTCTGGCACCTGACCCGGACCCTGCCGGAGAACCACGCGCTCATGGTGAGCCTCGGCGAGGGCCTGATGCCCAAGGCGGGCGAGACCCCGGAGATGGGCGCCAACCCGCTGCTCGGGTTCGGGCGCGTCTACGCACGCCCGGAGGTGGCGCGCGCGGTGGACGCGGCCGTGCACCGGCTCCTCAATGATCCGAAGTGCACGTGGGAGGACTTCTACGTCGGCCTGCGGAGGTCCGGCATCACGGTGTGGGGCGCCGCGGTGGACACGCTGGAGAACACCTCGCGCTTCGCCGAAGGGAAGAACACCGGCCCCATGTCGGTGCTGCACCTGTTCGACTCGCCGCTGATCGTCACCAAACCCTACGAGTCGTACATGGGCTGCCTGATGCTCCCCCGCGAGGTGATGCGTGCCGCCGAGGAGGACTCGATCATGATCGACTACCTCACGCCACGCGCGCGGGTGGCCGAGGCGATCGAGCGGGCGTACCCGGGCATCCGTCGCGAGAACATCCACGTGTGGACGCTCTCCGGGAAGAGCCGCGTCAAACGGCTGAGCCACCTGTGGGACGAGTGGCGCGCGGTGGGCTGTCACCTCGTCGAGGAAGGCTGGCAGGGACCCTCCGGCATCCCGGTGTTCACCGACTCAGGCACCTACGCGCCCAGCTTCCTGGTGAAGTCGTGGAAGGACGACTCGGGCGCGTGGCACCTGTTCCTCGTGGACGGCTACGCGGCCACCGCCGAGGCGATGCAGGCGGCGAGCCTCTCCGAGGTCCTCGACGTGGACTGCACGATGATGCCGTTCTCGCCCACCTTCGACCGACCACACGACGTGGAGACGAAGGCGATGAAGCTGGACGCCGAGGCCCCCGACTTTGCCCAACGGCTCGCGCAGGTGCTCGGGAGCGCGGCGTCGGACGCGGACGTGGAGCACTACCGCGAGTCGATCCGCGAGGCGATCAACGCGCGCATCCACCTCGACAAGCGCGTGCTCCGCGCCGATCACCTGCTGCCGGAGAAGGACTGGAGCGTGCTCGCCTGCACCGGCTACATGTGCGACGACCCGTACACCGGCGCGCCCGGCGTCGAGCAGCTCGCGGACGATCGCTACCGGGTCACCACCCGCCTCGCCACCCGCAACGCGAGCTCGTGGATCAAGTTCACCTTCCGGTTGATCGAGGGATTCGAGGGGAGCCGCCTCGTCTTCAGCCCGCTGCTGGTCCGCTTCCTCTCCGGCACCGACTACAAGACCCGGCCGGTGCGCGTGTCCGATTCGGGGCGCATCCGCAACGAGCTGCAGACCATGCTCAGCCACGCGCTCGAGTACGAGGGAGACCGCATCCGGGTCCGCTTCGACAGCATCGATCCGAAGGTGATGCCGGTCGATCGCCAGGAGAAGATCTGTGAGGTGCTCCAGTGGTACAAGGCGCACCACCCGGTGTGGTTCAGCTGGCTGGAGCTGGCGTAGGCGTCCCTACGCGGGAAGCCCGAGCTCCTTCTTCAGGCGGCCGACGATCTTGAAGTACTCCTGCCGACCGAACGGCACGTTGAGGATGTGGAAGTCCTTCTTCTGCAGCCCCACGCAGCCGAAGCAATAGGTGCAGTCGGACAGGTTGCGGCACAGGATCAGGTACGCGCTCTGCGTGCAGCTCTCCGACTGGACGCAGTACGCCGAGCTCTGGCAGTTGCGACAGTCCACGCAGTGCGTGCAGTTGTTGCAGAGCTCGCACCGGGTGCAGTGGGTGCACGCGTAGCAGCTGTCGCAGTCCGTGCAGAACATGCAGCTCGCGCAGCGAACGCACCCGGTGCACGCGTAGGAGCCCGGGTTTCCCGGCTCGCTCGCGTAGCTCTTGCCCAGCCGCGCGAGCTGCTCGAGGAAGTCCCGCTTCCCCAATGAGGCAATCGCCGCCTTCTGCTCCTCGCCGTCCGCCACCGTCACCTTCGCGCGTTCATCCCGGGCCATCCAGAGGGTCTCCTGTGCAGGTGAAGGCTCAGCGCAGAAGCGCGAGCCCATCCACGTCGAACTGTTCCGCAATCCGCCTCACCTGGGCGGGGTCTTCGTAGCCTTGTCCGTTGATCGCGACCATGAACCGGTTCGCGACCAGCAGGTTCGCCTCGGCGCGCTTCGATTCGGGGAGGAAGTGCACGAACCCGAGCGCGTTGTCCCTCTGGATCGGAGAGCTCGACTCGCCCGCTGCGGAGCGGAGGGCGCGTCCGAGCTGATCGACGATGGTGGTGTCCACGATCCGGATGGAGATCTCCTGGCCGCCAATCCCCTTGAACGAGCGTTCGGCCTCACTGATGGAGACCTCGCCGTAGCGCCCGGAGGAGCCCTCGTCCCGGATCTGCTCCAGGCCCTCCACCTTCGAGGGGAGATGCCGTCGGAGCTGCTGGAACGGCACGCAGGGGAACTCGGGGAGGGGAGCCGGCGATGTGAGCACGGCCACCGCCTCATCGCCGTCAGCGCGCGGTGCGTCCCGGCACGCGATCAGACCCGCCGATGCGAGGACGAGGATGAGGAGAACGAGCGGCTGCCGCACGGCTCGCATCACACGCGAGAAGCGACGACGGCGCAATGCCTCTCTCCCTGCGTCTGGGTCCCCGGAGCGCGCCTCCCACCTCGCGCGGAGGGGGGCTGAGCATGAAGCGGAGCCTGCCCGCCCGCCCCCCGAGCCCGAGGTGGTCGTGTCAACCCCTTGCGCCGTCCCGGGGTCCACAGGATAGAGACGTCCGCCTGCCATGCTGGACCTCTCGCTGCTCAACCCGCCCCAACGCCAGGCCGTGGTCACCCTCGATGGACCGCTCCTCGTGCTCGCCGGGGCGGGCAGTGGGAAGACGCGCGTCATCACCCACCGAATCGTGCACCTGCTGGATCAGGGCGTATCAGCGCGGAACATCCTCGCTGTGACCTTCACCAACAAGGCCGCAGCGGAGATGAAGGAGCGGGTCGTGCACATGGCCGGCAAGCGCGCCGCCCCCATCCTCATCAGCACCTTCCACTCCTTCGGCGCCGAGGTCCTCAAGGCGGACATCCACCGCCTGGGGTATCCGAAGAAGTTCGCCATCGCGGACATGGGGGATCAGGTCGCGCTGATCCGCCGCGCGATGCGGGAGCGGAAGATCGACGACCGGGCCTTCGACGCCCGGAAGGTCCTCACCCTCATCTCCAAGGCGAAGAACGCCGGCGTCACCCCCGAGCCGCTGCCGGAGGGGATGGGGGACGATTACGACCTGATCACCTCGGAGGTGTACCCGCTCTACCAGCTCGGGCTGCGCGCGCAGGGCGCAGTGGACTTCGACGATCTGATCGTCTTGCCGGCGAAGCTCTTCCGGGAGCAGCCGGAGACGCGGGACCGGTACACCGCACGCTTCCGCTACCTGCTGGTCGACGAGTTCCAGGACACGAATTATGCGCAGCTCCAGCTCCTGGAACTGCTCGCTGGAAAGCAAAAGAACGTCTGCGCGGTCGGCGACGACGACCAGTGCATCTACAGCTGGCGCGGCGCCGAGGTGAAGAACATCCTCGAGTTCGACAAGTACCTCCCCGGCGGCACCGAGGTCCGGCTCGAGCAGAACTACCGCTCGAGCAACATCATCCTCGACGCGGCGAACGCGGTCATCGAGCAGAACCCGGAGCGCAAGGCCAAGCGGATGTGGACGGACCGCACCGGAGGGCAGCGGCTCAAGCTGGTGATCGCCCCGAACGAAGAGGAGGAGGCGCGGTTCGTCGCCCGGGAAATCGCCCGGCTCCACGAGGAAGAGGGGATCCCTCTCGACGACTTCGCGGTGCTCTACCGCACCAACGGCCAATCCCGCCCGATCGAGGAGGCCCTGCGCGAGAAGAACCTCTTCTACGAGGTGGTCGGTGGCTCCGAGTTCTTCGACCGGCGCGAGGTGAAGGACGTGATCGCCTACTTCAAGGTGATCGCCAACCCGCGCGACGAGGTCTCGCTGCTGCGCATCGTGAACGTCCCGTCCCGCGGGATCGGCGACGTGACGATGGAGCGGCTGACGCATCACGCGCGGGAGCTCGACTGCACCCTCTGGCAGGCGATGAGTCGGGCCTCGGAGTTCGAGGACCTCCCCCGCGGCTCTGCCGACGCGGTGCGTGCGTTCCAGGAGATGATCGAGCGCTACCGGGCCGCCTTCGACCGGGGAAACCTCGCCGAGGTCACCCGGAAGCTCCTCGAGGAGATCGGCTTCCGCGAGGCGACGCGGATGCACACGACGTCCATCAAGGCCGCCGACCGGAAGCTCAAGTCCATCGACCACATCCTCCAATCCCTGGAGAACTACGAGAAGCGCGAGGACAAGACCGCAAGCCTGCTCACCTACCTGAACAGGCTGTCGCTCGACACCCGGGCGGAGGAGGATGCGCCGGGCGGGCTGCAGGTGACCCTGATGACCCTGCACGGCTCCAAGGGGCTCGAGTATCGGGTCTGCTTCCTGATCGGAATGGAGGAGGACCTGATCCCGCACTCGGGCATGCAGGGGGAGGCGCAGAACCTGCCCGAGGAGCGCCGCCTCTGCTACGTCGGCATCACCCGGGCGAAGGAGGTCCTCTACCTCACCCGCGCCGCCACCCGGGTGAAGCGGGGCAAGGAGGTCCCCCGGACGCCCTCTCGCTTCCTCCAGGACATCCCCGAGGAGCTGCTGGAGATCCGCGACCTTGGCGCGCCTGCCCCCGAGCGGAAGCCCGAGGAGGGTGGGAGCTTCTTCTCGAACCTGAAAGACAGACTTAAAGCCCAGGCGGCCCGGAACGAGGCGGCCGGGCCCACTGTTTCGCCTTCAATGAAGCAGGGCCCTTGACTTACACGAAAGCCCCCTCTAGATCAGCGCGCTTCCAGCGCCACCCGGGAGTCTCCGGGACATCGCGGTCGCATTTCGGAGTTTTCAATGTCGCAGAGGACGTACAGCGCCAAGCCGGCGGACATCAAGCGCGAGTGGCACGTCATCGACGTGCATGACAAGGTTCTCGGCCGCGCAGCCAGCCAGATTGCCACCCTGCTCAAGGGCAAGCACAAGGCCATCTACACCCCGTCTATGGACACCGGTGATCACGTGATCGTGATCAACGCCGAGAAGGTGAAGGTCACCGGCACCAAGGAGACGGACAAGCTGTACTACCGTCACCCGTATGCGGGTATGCCTGGCTCGCTCAAGGTCACCACCTTCGACAAGCTGCGTGATCGGCACCCGGAGGACATCATCCTCAACGCCGTTCGCCGCATGCTCCCGCGTAACGCGCTTGGCCGGCAGATGATGACGAAGCTCAAGGTCTACGCGGGCGAACAGCACCCGCACGTTGCCCAGCAGCCTAAGGCTCGGGAAGTGAAGGCGTAACGAACATGGCTACCAGCACGAACAATTGGTACGGGACCGGCCGCCGCAAGGAGGCCACCGCCTGCGTGTGGATCGAGCCCGGCGAGGGCGTCGTCGTCATCAACGGCCGCACGATGGATGAGTACTTCGGCCGCGAGACGTCGAAGATGATCCTGCAGCAGCCGCTCGCGCTTCTGGAGCAGGCCGGCAAGGTCAGCATCCGCGTCAGAGTGAAGGGCGGAGGTCTCTCCGGCCAGGCCGGCGCGATCCGCCACGGTCTGTCCCGCGCGCTCGTCGCCTACAACCCGGAGTTCCGTCCGGTGCTGAAGAAGGCCGGGTTCCTCACGCGTGACCCCCGCGCCGTCGAGCGCAAGAAGTACGGTCAGCCGGGCGCCCGTGCCCGGTTCCAGTTCTCCAAGCGCTAAGCGCTGGTTGGACATTGGACTTATCGAGGCGAGGTTCCTTCCGGGGGACCCCGCCTTGATGCGTTTGTGCAGCATGTGGCTGCAATGCTCCGCCACGGCTGCAGCCCCTCGCATGTGCGCCCAGGTAGCGGGATGACGCGAGTTGCTGAACTGCCCTAAAGACCTGACCTCATTCTGGAGGTCAGCATGGAGAGCACGCAGCAGCCGGCACGCACCACCTCGTCCGCCACTCCCTGGATCCTGTTCGGGATGACGTTGGTGGCGCTCGGCGCCGTCGTCTACTTCGGGTGGCAGATCCTCTCTGCCGATCAGAAGCGGGCGGAGAGCGCCGAACGGACCGTGTCGGATGCGACCGTGAAGATGGCGGAGTTGGACGCGAGCAACCACGGCTTGCGTGAACGGGTCCGGGCGCTCGAGGAGGAGAAGACGAACCTCTCCGATTCGATGACCGAGCTCTCCGAGAACCTCAAGGAGGCGGAGGCCGAGCTCGCGCGGCTGAAGGCCACCGCCGACTCGCTCGAAGAGAAGCTCAAGGCGGAGATCCAGAAGGGCGAGATCCGCGTCTCCCAGGTGGAGGGGCGGATCAAGGTCGACCTGGTGGACAAGGTGCTCTTCGACTCGGGCGAGGCGGAGCTGTCTGCGCGCGGTGCCGAGGTCCTCTCCCGGGTGGCGAACGTGCTGTCGCGCATGGAGGACCGCCGCATCCAGGTCTCCGGTCACACCGACAACGCGCCGATCGTGAATGCGCTGAAGAACCAGTACCCCACCAACTGGGAGCTCTCCGCCGCCCGCGCGGTGAACGTCGTGCGTCACCTCGCCGAGAAGGGCGGTGTCTCGCCGAAGCGGCTGGTCGCGGCAGGGCATGGTGAGTTCGAGCCGGTCGTGACGAACGCGACGCCGAAGGGCCGTGCGCAGAACCGGCGGATCGAGATCCTCCTCATCCCCGAGCTGAAGAAGGGAAAGCGCCCGGCGGTCAAGCTGGCGACCGAGGCCAGCAAGCGCTGATCCGGCAACAGTGTGTTGTCGCCGAACACATCGTCCCACGCGAGCGAGCGCAGGGAGCGGAGGAGGCTGATCCGCGCCCCGCGCGCGGTGCTAGCATCGGCTCACCCCATGGAACTCAACGAGATCCTGCAGATCGCCCTCCGCGGTGGAGCTTCGGACATCCACCTCAAGGCTGGCCTCCCGCCCATGTTTCGCGTGGATGGCTCTCTGGTGCCGCTGAAGGACGGCCGCCGGCTCCCGCCGGAGGAGGTCGCCCGGATGGCCTTCGGCATCATGAACGAGTTCCAGAAGGAGAAGTTCAAGTCGACCAACGAGGTCGACCTCGCCTACGGCGTGCCCGGGCTCGGGCGCTTCCGCGTGAACGTGTTCCAGCAGCGCGGGACCATCGGCGCGGTGCTCCGCGTCATCCCCTTCAAGGTGATGTCGATCCGCGAGCTGCTGCTGCCGCCGGTGATCGAGCAGATCGCCATGGAGGAGCGCGGCCTCATCCTCGTCACCGGGACCACCGGCTCGGGCAAGTCGACCTCCCTCGCGGCGATGATCGACCACATCAACTCGACCGAAACGAACCACATCATGACGGTCGAGGACCCGATCGAGTTCCTCATCCGGGACAAGCGATCGATCATCAACCAGCGCGAAGTCGGCGTCGACACGATGTCCTTCGGCCAGGCGCTCAAGAGCGCGCTGCGCCAGGATCCAGACGTGATCCTCGTCGGTGAGATGCGCGATCTCGAGACGATCGAGACGGCGCTCACCGCGGCGGAGACCGGCCACCTGGTGTTGTCGACGCTGCACACGCTGGATGCGACCGAGACGATCAACCGCATCATCTCCGCGTTCCCGCCGTACCAGCAGAAGCAGGTCCGCCTGCAGCTCTCCTCGGTGCTGAAGGCGGTGATCTCCCAGCGACTCATTCCGCGCGCGGACGGCAAGGGCCGGGTCGCCGCCATCGAGGTGATGAAGGCCACCGCCCGCGTCCGCGAGCTCATCGAGGACAAGGACCGCACCAAGGAGATCCACGACGCGATCGCCCAGGGACACCTGTCCTACGGGATGCAGACCTTCGATCAGTCGCTGATGTCGCTGGTGAAGCAGGGCCTGGTGACCTTCGAGGAGGCCAAGCGTCAGGCGACCAACCCGGACGACTTCGCGCTGCGCTTCTCGGGCATCAGCGCCACTTCGGACTCGAAGTGGGACGACTTCGAAGCTCGACCGGGCGAGGAGAAGCCGATCCCCGGCTCCGCGGCCTTTGCGCAGCGGGGCGCACCGGTCACGCCGCCTTCGCGGCCCGTGCC
>JBAWAM010000577.1:0-8167 GCA_049589315.1 Myxococcaceae bacterium | reverse complement strand
GTCCGGACGAAGTGACCCAGCACGTGGATGTCCTTCCCCAGGATCGACGTGGAGACCTCGATCCCTGGAATGACCTCCAGCCCGATCTCGCGCGCCGCCTGAATCGCCTCGGGCAAGCCACCGAGCGTGTCGTGGTCTGTCACCGCAAGCCGGGTGACACCGGCTGCGCGCGCAAGCCTTACCAGCTCGGTCGGTGAGTGCTGGCCGTCGCTCGCGGTGGTATGGGAGTGCAGGTCGATCATTGGCCGGTTCCGTTGAAAAGGCCTACTTATACACCTATAGTTTCGCTCAAGCCGCGTTTCTGAGACCCAAGATGCAGCACCCGCTCCAGATCTCCCGGAAGATTGAATACGGGCTCCGCGCCATGATCTTCCTGGCCGCCCAGCCACCGGACCTGGTGGTCTCGTTCCGCGAGATCGCGCGCCGCATGGACGTACCCCAGGAGTTCCTCGCCAAGATCCTCAAGACCCTGGTGGGGAAGGGTTACGTGAAGTCGACCCGCGGCGCTCACGGGGGCTACACCCTGGCGATGCCGCCGAGCCAGATCTCGATGCTCGACGTCATCGAAGCGGTCGAAGGGCCGATCAAGGTCAACGTCTGCCAGGACGACAGCCACGACGGGTGCCACCTCACGCATTCGTGCACCATGTACGGCGTGTGGAAGCTGGGCCAGGCGCGGATGATGGACGTGTACCGGTCCGCCACGCTCGACAAGCTGGCCATGAGTGAGCTGCGTCCCCAGGATCGCCGGCCGCTCCCCGCAGCGAGCGCGTAGTCGCAGCTTCGAATCCGAAAACGAGAGCGCCGCGCCACCGATCCCCGAAGGGACAGGCGACGCGGCGTCTTCGCGTGAGGACGTTCCGCGCTACTGCCGGACGTCGATCTGGAGCTGCTTGGTGGTCGAGGCCTGGTTCGCGCTGTCGTAGACCGTCAGGTACACCGTGTAGAGACCCGTCTTCGTGGTGTTGAACACGAGCGACACGACGCCCTGGGGGGTGAGCTTGTTGTGGACGCTCACGCCCGCCGAGTCGATCAGGTCCGCGTCGACCGGAACCACCGCGCCATTGGGCGGGACCAGGTAGAACTTGTACTGCGTCACCGCGGCGTTGTTGGGCGGATCGAAGCTCTCCTCACCGTGGATGTCGATCCGCTTGGGGTTGATCTCGGAGAGCTTCACGCTCATCGCGGGCGTTTCGCCGGCCGGTCCCTTGATGACCGCCTCCGGCACGTAGTCCGTCGGCTTGTCGGAGTAGAGCATCAGCCGTTTCGGCGTGTAGTCCGGGTCGTTGGTGGTGATGTCCAGCGTGCCGGCCTGGGTACCACCCGTCACCGGCGGGGTGAACTCGAGCGTCGCGGTCGCGCAATTGCCCGCCGACAGAGTCGTGTTCACCGGCGCAGGCGCCTTCACCTTGAAGAACTGCAGGCCCTGGCTGACCTGGAGGTTGACGATGTTCAGGTCGCCGCAGCTGTTGCCCTGCGAGTCCATGGCGCGGTTGCAGATCTGGATCGGCTTCTCAGCCTTTCCGGTCGTGTCGCTGAAGTCGAGCTGCAGGTCCGGCTCGGTGTAGAGGCACGGCAGGACGCCGCCCTGGAGGCGGATGGTTGCAGTGTTCGTGGGCATGCCGGCCGACGTTCCCTTGATGTCGATCAGCTCGGTCACGAACAGCGGCGCGTCCGTGTAGAGGATCTCCAGCGGCGCGCTCTGGGCGGGGGCGATCACCGTGCCCTGCGGGTTCGCGCCACCGATGGCGAAGCGGGTCTGCGACTTGCGGAACGCCACCGATTCGATGGTGATGTCGGTGTTGCCGCCGTTGGTAATCTGGAACACCGACTTGGCGTTCAAGCCCGACGTGGGGACCTTGGTGCCGTTACAGGTGTCGTTGGGGTTGGTGTAGTCGCAGAACGTCGGGGTCGTGTAGAGCGACGGCTCCGCCGCAGCCCCGTACAGCATGATCATCGACTCGGGGCTCGTCACCGAGTTGCTGCTCACCTTCATGTACGCGTAGCGCTGGGGATCCTGCGTCCCGTTGTCGCGCGGCTCGAACCGGACCTCGAGCTCCAGCTCCTGGGTTCCGTCTGCCAGCGAGAGAAGAGCCGGGTTGGGGACGCTCGGGGCAGGGCTGGGCTTGTCGAGGACGAACTGGATGTCCTCGCCTTCATTGAACGGCAGGAGCTCGACGCCGGTCACCTTCAGGGTGGGGCAGCCGAGGTTCTGGATCTTCATCTTCAGCGTCGAGATCTGCTCTTTGTAGGTGTCGGGCCACAGCACCTGGCAGTTGTCGATCGATCCGTTGAAGCTCTCGAGGCAGTCGTCGAAGTCGCCGGTGTCCTTGAGCTGGTACGAGATCTTGATCTTGGGCTGGGCCGCGAGGGAGCTGCCGCTGCCCTCGAGCACGACCTTGACCGGCTCGGTCTCCTCGGAGCCGTCGTCGATCACCAGCTCTGCGGACACGTCACCGGGGGCCTTCGGGCTGAACTGCACCTGCAGTTCCACGGATTCGTTGCTGCCGATGCTTTCCACCACGGAGCTCTCCACGACCTGGAAGAGGGCGGCGTTCCGACCCTGGATCGTGACCGAGAGCGCTCCGCTCACCTGGCCGATGTTCTCGACGGTGAGGGTCTGGACTGCCGGGAACACGTCCGCGACGGCCGCGCCGGTTTCGTCCTGGCTCGGGCACGCTTCGAACGAGAGCAACGTCGGGGTGGCGACGTAATCGGGCAGGGCGGTGCGCGGGCCTGGCCCAGGGTTGCATTCGCAGCCCGCCACGACGAGCAGGGCGAGGGTCAAAAATAGAGGGTGCCGGAACTTCTGCACAGGTGTGCTCCTTCGCTGTATCGAATTCAGAATCGGGAGCACCGCTCGGCCAGCGGGCCCGAAAAGTCACGACACCCTACCCGATCCGGGGGTCGGGAGGTATATCCGCCGCGCCATGGCAAACGACAAGCAGGCAGGCGGCAAGAAGTCGCTGCGCGGCCAGTACGAGCGCGCGCGGAAGGTGAACCCCCGTCCCATCACGGGCAAGGAGCGTCCGACGGAGCTTCTGGAACACGCGTTCGGCGCCTACGTGGGACGCCAGGAGCGCACCGCGTTCGAGCTGATGCAGCGCTCGATGAACGAGGATTGCTCGATCTTCATGACGCTCTCCGGCGCGATGACCCCCGCGGGGCTCCACCAGAGCTGCATCATCCCGCTCATCGAAAAGGGGATCATCTCCTGCCTGACCACGACGGGCGCGAACCTGTACCACGACGCGCACCGGATCATTGGTCACGCCATTCGCGAGGTGAACCCGGAGGCCGGCGACCTGCAGCTCCGCCTGGCGCGGATCATCCGCATCTATGACCTCGGGTTCTGGGAGGAGGCGCTGCTCGACACCGACCGTCTCTTCTCCGCGATCATGCGCGGCCCGGAGTTCCAGCGGAAGATGACCACGGCGGAGTTCCACTACCTGCTCGGAAAGGCGATCTACAAGATCGAGGACTCGCTTGGCGTGAAGCAGCGCTCGCTCCTCTCCACCGCCTACAAGCACGCGGTGCCCATCTTCGTGGGCGCGATCCAGGACGGGTCGATCTTCCTGAACGCCGTGAAGCTCAAGAAGCTGCTCGGCGATGAGTTCAAGTTCGAGATCGACATCAACGCGGACGTCTACGCGATGGCGGCGATGCAGCACTACAATCGACAGAACGGGTCGAAGCGGATGGCGATCTGGATCCTCGGCGGCGGCGTGCCGAAGAACTACACGCTGCAGGGAGAGCCGCTGCTCGATCAGATCCTCGACGTCCGCACCTCCGGCTTCGACATCGACGTTCAGTTCTGCGTCGACCCGGTGGACAACGGTGCGCTTTCGAGTTGCCCCGCCGGCGAAGGCCACACCTGGGGGAAGGTCTCCATGGACGCGGTCGCCACCGGATCGATCTACGTCCACACCGACGTCACCGCGGTGTTCCCGTGGCTCACCTACGCGCTCCTCTCTGATCCGAAGATGAAGCGGAAGCCGCGGCGTCTCATGGATCACATGGACGAGGCGATCGCGCTCCTGGATGCCGCCGTGAAGAAGCGCGAGAAGCACCTCCGGAAGACGATCGACTGGTCGCCGGACGAGGTCGTGCGCGAGGAGCACACGCAGTTCGTCCGTGCCGGAGGCCGGACGTGAGCCAGGCGCCCGCGACCGGCGTCCAGATGGGCGCGGTGTCGCTCGAGCAGTTCCGCTGCCGCGTGGTCCACGGCCCGTCGGGGACGCAGATCCAGACGGAGGCGCCACGCGACAACGGCGGCACAGGGGCCTCGTTCTCGCCCACGGATCTGGTGGGCGCTGCGCTCGCGAGCTGCATGCTCACCACGATGTCCCTCGTCGCGAAGCGCGAAGGTGTCGCGTGGGGCGAGGCCTCGGCGAACGTGGAGAAGCGCATGACCTCGGCGCCGCGTCGCATCGGCGAGCTGGTCGTGGAGATCCGGATGCCGAAGGAGCTCCCGGTCGATCGCCGCGCGCAGTTCGAGGAGATCGCCCGGACCTGCCCGGTGGCGCGCAGTCTCAACCCGGATACGAAGGTGACCGAGAGCTTCGTCTACGCGTGAGCTCGGTAGGTCCGTACACGCCTCGGGATCTCGAGGCGTGTCTCGAGCTCATTTGCAGCAGCACCCCCGAGTATTTCGTCCCCGCGGAAGAAGCGGACTACGCGCGGTTCCTGGGCGCGCGGCCCGGTCCGTACTTCGTCGCGCTTGACTCGGCGGGGCGAATCATCGGCGCGGGGGGGAATCGCGCAAGAGGCGGAGCCCGAGTCAGACGTAGCGGCGCTCTGCTGGCGGAGGGCAGCGCCAGTTGTGAGTCATGACCGGTCAGCTTTCCGAGGCGTCGTCAGGAGTCCCCAGACGAACAATGCGAACGAGAGCAAGACGATAGCGAAGCCGCTGGCCATGATTCGGTTCACCGTGGCCCCCGATTCAGAGTCTGGATGACCACCGGTGGCCAGGTAGAGCAGCAGTCCATACGCGAGCAGTCCGCATGCGATGAGCATCAGGCAGCCCGCACCCACCAGCGATTTCCCGATCCGAGTCATCGATCCACCCCGTGTTGGCGGTGGTAGCCCGGACCCGCATCGCGGGCAACTTCCCAGGTCAATGCCCACCTCGAGCGTAGGACGACTCATGGGGCCTCCAGAGCCGTCCCGGCTGGCTCGCGACGATGGAGGGCTGCGGTCAGCTGACACGTTCGTGCATTGAAGATTCGCCGCGCGCGAGTAACGGCCGCTTTGGTATTCAGAATCGACGATGCCGCCGCGTTTGCTTCTGCGGCACGAGTCGAATCCGTGTTCTGAATACCGCGTCCTCCTCATGAATGAGCTCGACACCACGACGATGTCTGCGCCGGAGGAGCCCGGACGCGCCGCGCGGTTCTTCCATCATCCCTTCGTGGTCCTCATCCTCGCCACGATCGTGACGGTGATCGTCTCGGGGTTGCTGCTGTTCGGCTTCTCCGTGCTTGTTCCTACGGTCGCCGAGCGCATCTATGCGCTGGCTCCGCTCGGGGGCGTCCTGGTCGCGATGTCGACGGTCGTGGCTGCGCTGGATCGACCGCTGCGCGAACAGGGCTTCCGGCCACCGGTCGCGAAGCCCCTGCTCGTTGGCGCCGCGCTCGGAGTCGCGATTCTCGGCCTTTCGTGGGCGGTGATCGTTCTAGCGGGGGGCTACGAGGTCGATGGCGTCATTGCGCCGCTGCCGGTCGACTTCGCGCTGAACCTGTCGCTCTTCGCTGCGGTCGCGATCTGGGAGGAGTTGTACTTCCGGGGCGTCGTGCTGCGCCTGCTCGAGGATTGGCTCGGCACCTGGGCGGCGCTCGGGATCAGCGCGCTGTTCTTCGGCTGGGTGCACTTCGACAACCCGAACGCGACCTGGTTCACCGCTACGGCGATTGCCATCGAGGCGGGCATCCTGCTGGGGGGCACGTTCGTCCTCACGCGCTCGCTGTGGATGCCGATCGGGCTGCACTTCACCTGGAACGTGACCCAGGGCCCCCTCCTCGGATTGGCGGTGTCGGGCGCGCAGTTCGGCGGGATCGTGGTGACCAACGTCCAGGGGCCGCAGTGGCTCACGGGCGGTGCCTTCGGTGCTGAGGGCGCGCTGCCCACGATCCTGCTCGCCACGGCGATGGGAGTGTTCATCCTCGTGCGCGCGTACCGGACAGATCGGATCGTCACTCCGCGATGGGTGAGGCGCCGCGCCCGGTCGCCTGGAGTCAAGGCTTCCTCCTCCCTGGACCGTGCATAGGCGCGCCGCATGCGTACCGCACAGACGCAGACGGGGCGGGTCGCGCGGGGAAACCGGCGCTGACAATCAGGTCCGGGCGCGCGCGAGGCCTCGCGCTTCGTGCCGTCCGGACTCGGTCCAGCCCTCGTCGCAGCGGACGAGCTCGAGCACGATCCCGGGGGCGGGGGAATCCATCAACCCACGGAGCTCGCCATCTTCGAGCAAGTGCCGTGCGCTCGGGCGTTCGTGTCGGAGCAGGTTCGACCGGGTAGGGTGCTCCACGACGAGATATCCCCCGTGCGCGAGCTCACGGGCAAAGGCCTCGAACAGCGGTCGATGCAGGAAGTTGAAGCACAGGATCACGTCCCAGGGGCCCCTCGGAAGCGGTGAACGCTCCAGATCCACCTGAACGGTCGTGAGAGGCAGTCCCTCGCGTTCAGCCTCACCCGCCGCGATCGCGAGCCCGGCGTCCGATAGATCGGCGAGGGTGACGTCCAGTCCGCGGCGCGCGAGCCACAGCGCATGTCGCCCCGTTCCGCCGGCGACGTCCAGCACACGTCCGCGTCGAGGCAGCAACTCGTCGAGGGACGTCAGGAAAGTCGACGGCGCTCCCGTGCCGGGGCTCTCCCGATACCGCGCATTCCACTTCTCGCGATCCACCCGGGCTTCCTACCACGCACCTAAGTCGGGGCGGGAAGCGCCTGAACCGGGCGCAGGCGCCAGCCGGAGACGGTCAGCGCGCCGAGCCCGAACAGGATGGTCGCCAGCGCGACCAGCGCGCCGACGATTGGCAGACGGATCACCAGCGACAGAAGGACCACGCCCACGAGCAGCGCCAGGATGGCTCGCACGTGCGCCTTCGCCACGTGCGTGAGCAGCCAATCGCCCACGAACAGGCCCACCATCGGGAAGCTCACCGCGATGGCGATGGAGAGCACGCCGAGCGCGATCAAACCGATCCACCAGCCGCCGATGAACGCGCCGACCACGAACAGGACCATTGCCGCGATCGGCACGACGAACAACACCGCGGCGCCGATTCCAAGACTCTTCCATGGAGAACGCTGGAGCGTCTCGGGCACGGTGCGGGTGAACTTCGGGAACAGGAGTCGCACGATCAGACCCAGCGCGAACAGCCCGACAGCCCACCGGAGCCAGCCCAACAGGAACCACCCGACTGCGGCAGGACCCCGGGCGCGGCGTTGCAGCTCGACTTTCTCCACGTTGCCGATGCGCGCCGCCTGGGAGATCTCCGCCTGCGCGCTGCCGTGACGCAGCGTGCCGTTGATCTCCGCGTCGTCTCCGACGGACAGCTCGTTCGCCCGGACCCGCGCGTCTCCATGGATCATGCCATCGAGCGCGAGCATCCCGGCCGCGGCGCGCACATCGCCTTCGACCTCGGAGGCCACCTCCATGTCTCCGGAGCTGACGATGACGTCCCTGCCGACGGTCGCATGCCGCCCGAGCTCGACCTCTCCCGCCGCAGCGAGCACGTCCTCTCCGACGGGCCCCATGATCCGCAGGGTGCCGGTGCCGGCACGAACGCTGCCACCGATCTGCCCGGTGATGTCGATGTCTCCGGCGATGGCCATCACGTCACCCGTGACGCGGCCGGGGACGTCCAGCTCGGATGTGAAGGCCAGGAGATCTCCTTCCACCACGCCTTCGACCTCGACCCGGTTGGCGAACACATAGAGGTCTTCTCCGACCACCTCGCCCTGCCGGATCACCACCTCGTCACCCGTGCGAACCTCTGCGAGCGCCGCCGTCGAAGCGAGGCTCAGGCCCAACGCCCAGACGCGCGTCGAGCGGTTCGCCCGAGACCGGATTCGTGACATGGCGCCCTCCGCCGTCCTTCGCACTCGCGGGGAATGTCCCTACGCCGTGCCTGGCGGGCCAGAGGGGCCACGCGAGGGGCTCGCC
>JBAWAM010000576.1:0-3250 GCA_049589315.1 Myxococcaceae bacterium | reverse complement strand
GCCTGGAGCAGCAGCGCGTCGCGCGTGATCCGGAGCAGCTCCGCGCCGAAGCCCGATGCCAGGCCCGCGCCTGAGTCCGCCGCCCCCGATGCGCAGAGGAACGCGGTCTCCGGCGTGATCCCTCCCGCCCCGGGCGCGAACAACGCCAGCACCGCCAGCTCCCGGACGAACGACGCAGGCACCAGCAGGACGAGGAAGAACAGCGTCGCGACCGACACCTCGGCAAGCCGAAGCCACGGCCCCGTGCGCCAGCGGGCCGCCAGCGTCGACGCCAGCCACAAGGACGGAACCAGCAGCGCGACGCAGAGCACCGCGTCAATCGACAGGTGCCGGGCGACGCGGGTCAGAGAAATGGGTTCCCCTGTCGCGTCCAGCGCCAGGAGAAGAAGCTCCCACAACAGGATCGCTGTTGTGAGCACACCGGCGCTGGAAACGAGCCGTCGGGAAGCGGACCGCGACATGACGCGTACCTCCGGAGATCAACCGCGGGACTGCTGAATCAAGAAGGCGACGAGGTCGGCCATCTCCGCGGGGGACAACAGCTCCCCGTAGAACGGCATGGTGCTCGGTTCGACGCAGGGCTGGTTTCCTGCGCACTGCGGGGCGATGGCCGCGTTCGGATCGAGGATCGACTCGTAGAGGTACTGAGCGGCCGAAAGGCCTCCGACGCGCTTCGCTGCTTCATTGCCGATTCCGTCCATCGAAGGCCCCACGGTGTTGCTTCCAGGGACTCCGGGTTGGCCATGGCACGTGAAGCACGCAAGCCGACCGTTGTAGAGGGCGCTGCCCCGGCCGACATTCCCGGGCGGCAATTCGGAGACCTGCTTCGGCCACTCGGTTGATTTCAACGCAGGCAGTGGCGCGATCGGCGGGGAGCGCGTCGCCAGGATTCTCTGCTTCTCGCCCGCGCGCTCCCACGAGAGCGTCAGTGGCTCGTCCCCATCCACCACGTCGAATCCGACCATGGTCGTCAACGAATGTCCGGGCGCGAGCTCGGTCGTGTCGAACGCGGCGAGCGACGGCCAACGCGTTCCGCCACCCGAGGCGAGGACCAGCTCTCCGGTGCTGAACGCGACGGGTGACTGGCCTGCGTTGAACACGGCGAACTCGACCGTCATCCGCTGCTGCCCGGGCAGCGGCATGTCCGGCATCATCGACGGCGGCATCTTGAACCCGGCGACGTGGGTCATCTCGTCGTGGACCCACCCCGACCGCTCGAACCGCAGCACCAGGTCGCCGGCCTTCAGGGTGCGCACCGGCTTGTCGCGTTGCTTCTCGATGACCAGCGCCCCTGCGCCGAGCAGCGGCAGGAGTCCAAGGGCCACGAGCACGACCGGCATGATCTTTCGCAGTCCCATCGGTAGCCTCAGCCTCAGCGCTCGGAAAACGCGGATGGATCGACCCGGGGGACGCTGACCTGGAGCGGTGGAGCCTTCGAGAAGTGCAGCACCAGGTCGATGGGGACCTTCGCGTCCGGCGCGACATCGAACAGCATCAGGTGGCGGCCTCCGGGAACGAGCTCGAGCGCGCCGTCGGCGGGGACGTCGAAGCCCTCCGGGTGGTGCAACATCTTCGCGACCCCGTCCTCGTGCCGGACCTCGTGCAGCTCGACGCGAGCGGCCGACGCGCTCTCTACGCGCAGCAGCCGATCCGCGTGCGCATTGGGATTGTGGAGCTCGAAGTAGACCGCGCCCACGCCGGTCGGCCCGACCTGGGCCTTCGCCCCCTGGACGACGAGCGATTTGTCGCGCGCGGGCGCCTTCTCGGAGAGCAGCGCGCGGACGTCCTGCGCCAGCTTGTCGATCGGCAGGTCATGCGGGGCGCGCACGCGGAGCCAGCCCTGTCGATCGATCAGCAGGAACCCGCTGGTGTGATCCATCGCGTAGTACTGTCCCGCGGCCTTTCGGACGCCGGTGCCGACCTCGCGCCGAGTGGCGGTGACGCCGTAGGCAGCGAGGACCTGCTGCTGCGCGACGGGTTGAAGCGAGATGCCGACGATGCGCGGATCGAAGCCCGACACATAGCCGTGGAGTCGTTCGGGCGTATCCCGCTCGGGGTCCACGGTGAGGAACACCGCACCGACCTGGTCGGCGTCGTCCCCCAGCGCGCGGTACAGCGCCTTGACCCGGCTGAGCGTGAGCGGACAGACATCCGGGCAGGAGGTGTAGCCGAAGCTGAGCAGGACGACCTTGCCGGCCAGGTCGCGCAGCTCGAACGCGCGGCCATCCCCCAGGGTCGCCTGGATGTTCATCGCGCGGCGTTGGGGCCGGAGCTCTTCGCCCTGGAAGCGGTTCGAGCGGCAACCTCCAACGACGAAGACGGCCACGAGAATCAGAAGTCGTGTCACTGCGGTCCCCCCGGGCGAAGAGCGATCTAGGGAGGGTGACCCGTGGCGCCAGCCGCGATTGCGCTTCGATGGCTCCGAGGGCGCAGCGATGTGTGAAGCAGTGCGGGCCTCAGCGGCGTTGGATGTCGAAGATGAAACGAGGCGGCCGGGGAGCTCCCCAGCCGCCTCTGCCTGCTTCGGCCTTCGATGAACCCGGGACTACCGCTCGATGCAGATGTCACCACCGCCGGGCTCGCCTTCGAGGCCCTCGCCCGTGAGCTCGACGACGTCCGGGCTCGTCGGTGCGTCGGTGACGATCTGGAGCAGGGAGGACCGGGCTCCGACCGCGGTGGGTCGGAACGAGAGCTCGAGGCTGCAGGACGCGCCCTGGGCCAGGGTCGAGCTGCACGTCGTGGCCGCCACGGAGAAGTCGCCCGCGTCGCCTCCGATCGTGCCGAGCTGCAGGATGTTCAGCGGACCGGTACCGGTGTTGGTCAGCGTCAGCGTGCGCCGGCCGCTGGTCCCGATCCTCTGCTGGCCGAAGTCGAGCGCCGCCGCGTCCAGGGTCAGCAGCGGAGAGGTGCCGACGCCCGTGAGCGGGAGGACCTTCGGACCTTCGGGATCATCGCTCTCCAGCGTCAGCGTGGCGACGCGGGCTCCCAGGGCGAGCGGGGCGAACTGGACCTGGATCTCGCAGGTGCCGGCGGGTGCCAGCGGGGTGCCCGTGCACGCGTCGGTGACCACGCTGAAGTCGGCGGCGTTCGCTCCCCCGATCGTCGCGCTGGAGATGTTCAGCGGAGCGCCGCCCCCGTTGCTCACCACGAACGAGCCAAGCGACTGGGTGGAGACGCGCACCGCGCCGAACTCGGGTTGGGTCACCGGGATCACCACCGGACCCGTGGACGCGAGGCCCCTGCCGAGGAG
>JBAWAM010000575.1:0-3041 GCA_049589315.1 Myxococcaceae bacterium | reverse complement strand
GTCGAAGCGAGCACTTCGGAGGCATCGGTCGAGCAGCCTGTCATCACCGACCCGGCCATCGAGGTCAGCGCGTCGGACCTCTCGGTTGAGGAGCCCGTCTCCCCCGACCCGGTACTCGAGGTGGGCTCGTCAAGCATCTCGATTGAGGTGACTCCCGGCGCTGAGCCGCTCGTCGATGAGAGCACTTCGGATGCATGGGTCGAGCAACCTGTCATCACCGACCCGTCCATCGAAGTAAGCTCGTCGAGCATTTCGATCGAGGCCTATTCCGGCGCTGAGCCGCTCGTCGATGAGAGCACTTCGGTGGCATCGGTCGAGCAGCCTGTCATCGCCGACCAGGCCATCGAGTTCAGCGCGTCGGAGTTCTCGCTTGAGGAGCCCGTCACTTCCGACCCGGTACTCGAGGTGGACGCGTCAAGCGTCTCGATCGAGGCGACTCCCGGCGCTGAGCCGCTCGTCGAAGCGAGCACTTCGGATGCATGGCTCGAGCAGCCTGTCATTACCGACGCGGTCTTCGAGGTCAGCGCGTCGAGCACTTTGTTCGAGGCGACTCCCGGCGCTGAGCCGCTCGTCGATGGGAGCACTTCGGAGGCATCTGTCGAGCAGCCCGTCATCGCTGACCAGGCCATCGAGGTCAGCGCGTCGGAGTTCTCGATAGATCAGCCGGTCACCACCGAGCCGATCCTCGATGCGAGCGCGTCGAGCATTTCGATCGAATCGACTCCCGGCGCTGAGCCGCTTGTCGAAGCGAGCACTTCGGATGCATGGGTCGAGCAGCCCGCCAGCGCCGAGCCGATTCTCGATGCGAGCGAGCTGGAACTGTCCCCCGAGCCATCGCCCGCAGACGTCACGAACTGGGCGAACGACTCGGCGTACTCCGTGGAAACGAACCTCAGCGCTGGTCAGTCGTTCGAGGTGAGTGCGTCCGCGGAGGTGGCGGTTGAGGCAAGCGCCAACGCTGTCGACGCGCCCTTCGAGTTCGAGGATCAGGGGGTCGAAGTCTCCGCGTCGGATGTAACCGAAGTGGCCGATGGCCACGAGGAGCCGGCGCTGGAGCTCACCGCCTCTGACGTCGTCGTCGAGCCGAGTCCGTTCGAGCAGCCGCCGTTCGAATTCTCCGGCTACACCAACGCAGAGGTCATCGATCCCGAGGACGTCGTCTTCGATCCCGCTCGTGCGGCGCATCAGGAAGTCGAGCTCCTCGCATCGGACGAACTCGTCGAGACCTCCCCTGTCACGCCGCCGGAGCTTCCGCGTGCGCTGGAGCCCTACCCCGGCCACTACGAGCAGCCGGCGCAGTCGCATCGATCGGCGGAGTTCACGTTCGATCCGCCCCAGTACGATGCCAGCCTTCCCGAGTTCGAGACCGGAACCCTTGCTGAGCTCACGCACGGGAGCGGTCACCAGGCAGGTGGACCCGCCGTCGAGCACGCCGCGCATGAAGGTGAGCCCATTCAGCTCGCCAGCAACGCCGAGTTCCTCGATGCGCCCCAGCTGGCCTCGACGGGCGCTCAGTGGAGCGGATACGACGCGTACCAGCCTGCTTCGTCCGAAGGGTGGGAGCCGGAGCAGGCGCCGGCCTGGTCCGAACAGCCGGTCGTCTCCGAGTGGGATCACGCTTCGGCGCTCCAACAGTCCGCGCAGTACCCGCCCGAACACGCCGAAGAGCCGTGGCCGCCACCTCAGCAGAGCTGGGCCCCCGTGGCGGACGAAGCGCCTCCTGCTCCGACCTTCGCTGCGGAGGCCTGGGGCGTGCCCGCTCCCGCGCACCCGTCGGCCGCCTCCGTGCCGACGCTTGCGGCTGTAGCCCCCCCGACGGCTCCGGGCATTCCGCACGTGCCCATGGCTGGTCCCGGGGCCATTCATGCCTCGCAGCTGACGGCCTCGCCTCGGGTCTCGGCCCACCTGGCAGAGGCGGCGCAGTGGGCTCCGGCGCAGACGAGCGAGCTGTTCGGAGCGCCCGGACTGGAACTCACCGAGCCCGCCGGTCCCGGCCCGACGTGGATCGACGGCGAGCACCGCGTGATCATCCACACCATCGAAGGTCAGGTGAAACGCGGAACCATCCGGGACATCGACCTGCTCGATCAGGCGGTGCATCTCGAGCAACAGACCGGCTTCGCGCCGGAGCGGATTCCGGTCTCACGCTTGAAGGCCGTCTTCTTCATGCTGCCGGCCGGGAGCCGGCCGCCGACCGCGAGCGGTCAGAAGCTGCGCGTCACCTTCAACGATGGCCGACAGGTCGCAGGCTTCTGCTCCGACTACTCCTCGAATGCTCCGGGTTTCTTCGTCGTCCCCGCCGACAACCGCACCAACACGGCGAGGATCTTCATCTACCGGAGCAGCGTGCAGTCGGTGATCGAGGGCTGATCAGCCGGCGAAGGCGAAGGTACGCATGGACAGCGTGCCGTACTCGAAGCCTTCGTGAAGCACCTGCGCGCGCTCGGCGTCGTATGCGGCGCCGAGCGTCACGAGCAGGGGATCGAAGTGCTCGGTCGTGGGCACCGCGTAGCGTGCGTGCGGCGCCTTCGCGTACTCGAAGAGCCCCTCGTGGTCGCCCGCGGAGAGCCGTGCCTGAACCCATTCGTCGAACGCGAGGGCCCACGGCTCGGCGGGGCCATGCTGCGCGTTCCAACTCAACATCCGCAGGTTGTGGACCACACCACCGCTCCCCAGGATGAGCACGCCCTGCTCCCTCAGCGGACGGAGCGCACGTCCCAGGGCGAACAGCCCCTTGGGAGCCATCCCCGCCGGCAATGAAACCTGGAGCACCGGCGTGCGCGCCTCCGGATACATCAGCCGCAGCGGGACCCAGGCGCCATGGTCGAGTCCTCGGACCTCCGCACGCGCCGGAATCTCACTCTCACCCAGTCGCCGCACGATGTCGTCTGCCAGCGTCGGCGCACCGGGCGCAGGGTAGGTCAACCGGTACATCTCCTCCGGGAAGCCGCCGAAGTCGTAGATGAGCTGCGTGCGCTCCTGTCGGCCCACCCGCACCGGAACGCCGCGCTGCCAGTGCGCCGAGATCACGACGATCGCCT
>JBAWAM010000574.1:0-14199 GCA_049589315.1 Myxococcaceae bacterium | reverse complement strand
GGGTCGCTCCGCACAAGCGCTTCGAGGATCTCCTGGCGTTGCACGAGGAGCTGCTGCGGATCCGGCCCGATGCGCGGCTGCTGGTGGTGGGCGGCTACGAGGCCGGGAGCCGCTACTGGCGGGCGTTGTCGAAGAAGGCCCGAAGCCTGCGCGGCGTGGAGTTCCTCGGGCGGGTGACCCATCCCCAGCTCGTGGCGGCCTATCGGGCCTCCTCCGTGTTCGTCTCGATGAGCGAGCACGAAGGCTTCGGCGTGCCGCTGCTCGAGGCGATGGCCGCCCAGATCCCCGTCCTCGCCTATGGCGCCGCGGCCGTCCCTGAGACCCTGGGCGGCGCCGGCATCGTCTTCACCGAGAAGCGCTTCGCCTTCCTGGCCGAGCTCGTGCGCGAGCTCTTCGAGAACGAGGACCTGCGCGCGCAGGTGCTGAAGGGCCAGGCCCGGAGATTGAGCGAGCTGTCGGCGGAGAAGGCGCAGGGCGCCCTGTCCCGCGCGCTGGAGACCCTTCCCACGCGGCGGTCCGCGCGCGCCCGCCGGGCCCGCTCCGGCAACAAGCCGAAGGTGGCGCTCGTCGTGCAGCGGTACGGAGAGGTCACCGGCGGCGCCGAAAAGCACGCGCAGGACGTGGCCCACCGGCTCGCGGCGCATTGGGACATCACCGTCCTGACCACGACCGCGAAGGATCACCTGACCTGGGAGAACGTGTTTCCCGCCGGGCCCGATCGCGACGGCCCGATCAAGGTGCTGCGGTTCGAGACGACCCGGACCCGCAACATGAGACGCTTCAACGCCCTCTCGAACCGGCTCTTCGGACGTCCCCAGGACCGGATGCACGAGGAGCACTGGATCGCCGAGCAGGGCCCGCTCGCGCCCGGGCTCCTGCGGCACCTCGAGGAACAGGGCGACGCCTGGGACGGCTTCCTCTTCTTCACCTACCTGTACGCGCCCACCGTGTGGGGCCTGCCCATGGTGGCCGACCGGGCGATGCTGGTGCCGACCGTGCATGACGAGCCACCGCTCGCGTTCCACGCGTATGCCGACGCCCTGGAGCGACCGCGGGTGCTGTTGTGCAACACGCCCGAGGAGGAGCAGCTCATCCAGCGCCGGTTCGAGCATCCCGCGCGATCGCGGATCGTCGGCGTCGGCGTGGAGATCCAGCCGGCGCGGCCGAAGCGCTTCACGGAGAAGCACCGCCTCGAGCGCCCGTACCTCCTGTACGTCGGGCGGATCGAGCCCGGCAAGGGCGTGGGCGAGCTCCTCACCGCGTACCGCACCTTGCGGGCGAGGCTCGAGGACCCGCCCGACCTCGTGCTGGCCGGGGCGCTGCACATGACGCTCGAAGGCGAAGGCGTGCGGTATGTCGGCCGGATCCCCGATCAGGAGAAGTACGACGCGTTGGCCGGAGCCGCGGCGGTGGTGGTGCCGTCGCGGTACGAGAGCCTGTCGCTGCTGGCGTTGGAGGGGTTCGCATACGGCGCCCCCGTGATCGCCAACGGCCACTCCGACGTGCTGCGAGGGCAGCTCGAGCGCAGCGGCGCCGGCGCCACTTACACCGATGCCGAGAGCTTCCAGACCGCCGTCGCCCAGGTGCTGAGGGATCGAGCCGCGCTGTCGCGGAAGGGGAAGACCTTTGCCCGTCGGCACACCTGGGAGAAGGTGGTGGGCATCTACCGCGAGGAGCTCGCGAAGATCATGAAGGAGACCCGGAGATGAACCTGCTCGGACGCGACGTCCCCGTAAGGCAGCTCGTTGAGCGGATAGAGGAGCGCCTCCAGGTCCGAGGGCTTCGAGAAGAGCCCCAGCGGCCCATCCAGCTGGACGGTCCCGAGCCCCGGGTCGACCCTTTGAGCTTCAATTTGAGCGCGATGGAGGAGCATGCCGATCCCACGCGTCCCTTGCCCCTGCACACCCATCGGGGCGGAGCCGGCCAGCTCGTGGTGGCGGCCAAGTGGGCGTTCCGGAAGACGTGCCAGGTCTTCATCAACGAAGCCTTGTCACGCCAGCGTGTCTTCAACGGGCACGTGCGGGACTCGTATGCGCAACTGTCGGCAGAGGTGCTTCGGTTGCGGCGCGAAGTCGAGGCGTTGAAGCAGGGGCAGACGGTGGAGGCGGTTCCGGCGAAGGAGAAGAGGCCGGCGAAGAAGAAGTGAAGCGGGGTCGGCAGTTGGCATGACGAGGATTCCCCGGAACATGGGGGATGCGCATCCACCTGCTGACTGCCAACTGCCAACTGCCGACCGGCCCGAATCCGGCACCCAGTACCGCGCCGCCTGCCCGCCTGCCCAGCCCCCCCTTCCGGAGATAGCCCTCCACTCCGCTTTCGCGTATGAATCGCGCCGAATGATTCGCAACCTGCGCGAGCTCCATCAGTACAGGGCGCTCCTGTGGAGCCTGACTCAACGGGAGTTGAAGGCCCGCTATCGCGGCTCGGTTCTCGGGTTCCTGTGGACCTTCCTGAACCCGACCCTGCTGATGCTGGTCTACGCGCTCGTGTTCAAGTTCTACATGCGCAACTCCATGGAGAACTACACGTACTTCATGTTCGTGGGGTTGCTCCCGTGGATCTGGTTCTCTGCCTCGGTCTCCGGCAGCGCCAGCGCCATCAGCGACCGCCGCGACCTGCTCACCAAGGTGCGCTTCCCCGCCCAGGTCCTCCCGGCCACGGTCATCACCACCAACCTGATCAACTACGTGCTGTCGCTTCCGCTGATGTTCGGCCTCGGCGCGATCTTTGGCGTCTGGCCGACCTGGCACATCGTCTTCTTCCCCGTGGTGATGGGCATCCAGCTCCTCTTCACGATGGGGCTCAGCTACGTCATCTCCGCCCTCAACGTGAGCTTCCGCGACCTGCAGCACATCGTGGGGAACGTCATCACGCTGTGGTTCTTCCTCACGCCGATCATCTATTCGAGCCGACAGATCACCGGCATGGCGGACTCCTACCCGGTCGTGGTCAACCTGCTGCTCTACGGAAACCCGATGACGGTCCTCGTCCGCAGCTACCAGTCGATCTTCTACGAACACGTCACTCCGGAGCTGGTGCCGCTGGCGGGCGTCCTCGCGCTCTCCATCGCCCTGCTCTGGTTCTCTGCTCACGTCTTCGAGTCCCGGCGCGAAGAGTTCGCCGAGCTCGTGTAGCTGCCCTGCTCCGCACCGATGGACGCAATCGTCATCCGAAACATCACCAAGCAGTTCCGCAAGAGCACGATCTCTCGCGAGTACACGACGCTCAAGTCGGAGCTGGTGAACCTCGTCCTCGGCCGCCGGAAGAAGGATCGCTCGCACTACATCGAGGTCCTCAAGGGGATCGACTTCACCATCCCGCAGGGCAAGACGGTCGGGATCATCGGCCGGAACGGCTCGGGCAAGAGCACCCTGCTCAAGCTGATCAACGGGGTGTATTCGCCGACCTCCGGCTCCATCGAAGTCAACGGCCGGATCTCCGCCCTCCTCGAGCTGGGCGCGGGCTTCCACCCGGACTTCTCCGGCCGCGAGAACATCCTCATCAACGGCATCATCCTCGGCATGTCGCGGAGCGAGATCCGCGCCCGCATGCCCGAGATCATCGAGTTCTCCGAGCTGGGTGACTTCATCGACGAGCCTGTGCGGACCTACTCGAGCGGCATGTACATGCGCCTCGCGTTCGCCGTGGCCACCCACGTCGATCCGGACATCCTGGTCGTCGACGAGATCCTCGCGGTCGGCGACGAGCATTTTTCCCGGAAGAGCATGGGCAAGATGAACGAGTTCAAGGAGCGCGGGAAGACGATCGTCCTCGTCACCCACGACCTGGGCACGGTCGAACGCTGGTGCGACCAGGCCGTGTGGATCGACAAAGGCGTCATCCGGCACATCGGCCCCGCGGTCGATGTGGTCCAGCACTACAGGAACGTCGTGAACGAAGAGGAGGCGGCGGCCGCGGACTCGCCGAAGGCCTCGCTGGCCTCGCTGGCGCCCCAGCCGCGCCAGGGTCCTCCGCCCACGGCTGGTCAGCGCTGGGGCAACTTCGCCGTGGAGATCGCGGACATTCGCAGCCGGTTCACGCCGGATCAGGGCCTGTCGCTCTCGTTCGGCTTCCTGCGTACGCGCGACGTGGGCCGGGTCCGGTTCCACGCGGCGGTCCGCTCCGCCAACGGCATCCAGCTCTGGCGCACCGAACTGGCCGGCGACGCGCTCCCTTCACCGCTGCCCGAGTCGGGCGAGCTCGTGCTGTCCGTCCCGTCGCTTCCGCTCGCGCCGGGCGAGTACAAGCTCGAGGTCGGCGTCCGGTCGGCGGATGACCTCGTCTACGACTGTCATCGCGACTTCCACGGGTTCGTGATCGCTGGGACGCCGAACGGCGCCACCGGCCCGCTTCAAGTCGGACATCGCTGGGACGCGTCCGCAGTGGCGCCCCCAGAAGACGGAACCATGCCGCAGCGCGTGCTGGCCACCGCGCGCTGAAGTCTCAGATGTTGTACTCGGGTCCGCCCGGGGTTTCGCGCCGACGCGTGCGGATCTCGCTCTGATGGGTGACGCTGGAGAAGGGCGGGACGCTCTGCGTCAGCCAGGCGTTGCCGCCGATGATGCTGTCGTGGCCGATCACCGTGTTCCCGCCGAGGATCGTCGCGTTCGAGTAGACGACGACGTTGTCCTCCAGCGACGGGTGGCGCTTCGTCTGGAGCTCCTTCTCCACCACCAGCGCGCCGAGGGTGACGCCCTGGTACAGCTTCACGTTCCGGCCGATCACCGTCGTCTCGCCAATCACCACGCCGGTGCCGTGATCGATGAAGAAGCGGAAGCCGATCTCCGCCCCCGGATGGATGTCCACGCCGGTGCGCTGGTGGGCGAACTCGGTGAGCAACCGTGGCAGCAGCGGAACCCCGAGCAGGTGAAGCTCGTGCGCGATCCGGTAGATGGCGATCGCGAAGAAGCCGGGATACGTGAGGATGACCTCGTCCTTCGACTTCGCCGCCGGGTCTCCGTGGAAGATCGCCTCTGCGTCGAGGGTCAGCGCGTGGTGCAGCCGCGGCAACGCCTGGAAGAAGCGCGCAGTCAGCTCGGCGGGGTCGACCCCTTCCGGGCTCCGGGCCGAGACGGAGCGGACGAGCCGCTCGAGCTGCCGCTGGAGCGCCTCCAGGTCATCCGTCAGCCCTGTGGCCGAGCAGTCCGGCCGGCGGAGGAAGTGGGGGAACAGCAGCCCCAGTGTGTCCATGGCGAGCGACTGAGCGGCGGAGCTCACGTCGAAGGGGAAGCAGTGGCTGGCCCGCGCTTCGGCGAGGCTTCGCAGGAATTCTTCGGGAACGTCGGCTGACACCGGTCAACGATAACGCTCCCTCCGGGGTCAGGCGCGATTTCTTGCTCGTGGGTCTACCGGCCGCTCTCGAGGAGCGTCAGGACCTCCTCCACCTCGCCGCGGGGGACGCGAATGGCGCCCTGGTACGGACGGCCCAAGGCGACGACGGTGTAGAGCGCAAGCGCCACGGTGGCTGCGGTCGCGCCCGTCATCAGCGACTGGGAGCGCGGATAGCGCAGGCCGAAGAAGTTGGCGAAACCGAGCACGATCACCCCGCCGGAGATCAGCACCACCCACAGCAACGTTGGAAGCGCACGGCGACTCATCAGGATCCTCAGCCGCCGCATGTCACTGAACCTGTCGAGCGCCTGCAGCGACGTGAGGTGGAGGTTCCGCTCCCGCTCGGTCCGGGGCTCGAAGCCCACGATCCCCGACCAGATCGCAGTGACCAGCTCGTTGGCGCGCGCGCTGGTGCTCCCCTCCGCCATCCGGTCCCACTCCTCGCCCGTGAGCACCTCCAGGTACTCCAGCACGCGCTGCTGGGTCCGTGGGCCGGTGGGCGCGGGCAGCGTCGAAGCGAGCCGGGAGAGATCCGCCAGGGCGATTGCCTCGGAGGCGACGATCTCCCTCGCCTCTTCGAAGTCCGACCACAGCGCCACGATCACGAAGGCGATGAGGATGCCGTACATGCCTCCGACCAGCCCCATCAGGACGCCGGCGACCTCATGGTGCGCCTGCAGGACCTCGAGCGCGACCTTCCGCCGGACGAACCTCTGGACGAGCACTGCGGCCGCGGTTGCCCCACCGACGATCAGGAGGGCCTGTAGGAACGACGACATGGCCCACCCTAGGTTCGGCGCCAGGGAACCGTCACCTGTCGCCCCCTCCCGTCCGTGTCCTCCTCGTCAGTCGAACGACGCACCCCTTGATGTCCGGTTCACCTGAAGGCGGATCTCACAGCGGGTGCGCTTCGAGGTAGCGGCGGACGGCGCCCTGGGACTCCGCCGACACGCAGATCCCATACGCGTCGATGCGGCCGCACACGGCCGGACCTCCGGAGCGCCTCAGCTCCGCGAGCGAAGCGGGCCCGACCACGTACAGCGTCGATCGATCGAGGTCACCGCGGCGGACTGAGTCGTTCAATGCCGCGCATGCTCCGAGGACGGCCTCCCGATTCATTCTCGCGACGTACCCGCCGTTGAACGTCATGTCCTGCCGATAGGCCAGATGCGCGAACGGCCAACGAAGATGGCCGGGGAGCTCGCCTTCACACGGTCCACCGGTCCAGGCGATCTGGGGTGGAACGAGGGCGAGGTGACGATACTCACGCCCGATCTCGTTCCAGACGGGCGCGCGAAGCCCCGCATCCATCGGCGGTCGGCGGAACAGATTTCCCGGACGGAAGTCGAAGTCCAGCAACTGGAGGAAACACGCGCCGACCACGGCCAGCGCGACGAGCTGGGGACGGGCACGCCACGCGCACAGGATCACCACCAGCGAGCCCGCAATCACGCCGTAGTGAAGCACCCACACGAACCGGCCTGCCGAGCGGAAGGGGCCCGTGATCGCATCGAGGTTCTCGTACAGCGCGTTCAGCGAGAACAGCTCGACACCACCCAGCTTTGCCGCCGGTCCGAGGGCGAAGAAGGCGAACCCGAGCGCCACCAGGGCCGCCGGCCACGCGCGCCGGAACGGTATCGACCGCCTGTCCGCGGCCGGCACCCACAGGGACAGCAGCGCGAACGCCGCGAGCACGAGGGCGCCCAGCCCGAGGTACCCGTACCCCTCGCCAGAAGGCAGCGTGGTCGGAAGGTCCGGCATCAGCCTTCCCTTGCCCCGGGGATTCAGGAGCGAGAGGAGATCCGCGTTGAAGCGGTTGAAGCCCTCCGTTCCGCTGGAGACGCCGCCGCCCAGGTAGCCGAAGAGCGCGAACATGCCCGCTGCGATTGCGGGAAATGCGAGCGCCACCAGGGCGGACCGACCGGGTGAAAGCGTGCGGTCGACGAGCGCGATCTTGAGTGCCAGCGCGATCGCCAGGGCGAGCACCATGACCGCGAGATACGGGTGGATGCCCGCGGAAAGAAAAACGAGGGCGGCGGCCACCGTGAGCTGCCGACGAGCCGCAACCACATCCGGAGCGGACCGCGCGTGCAGCCCGAGGAGCGCGACCAGCATCCACTGCGCGCACAGCGAGTCGTGTCCAACGCGCGAGATGAGCACGGGCGACATCGCGAACAACGCCCCCGCCGCGAACTGCACGACGCGATCGCGTGTGAACGCGGAGACGAGCCAGGCGCCCGTCACGCCCTGCAGGAAGAAGCACAGTCCCAGCCACGGGCCGATGAACTGGAAGTCGTCCGGCAGCACGGACGAGAAGGGCCGCAGCAGGACGGACACGAGCGGGAGGGAGTCCGTGTAACCGACCGTGGTGCCGATGGGGTAGACGAACCCGGAGACCTTCCCGAGCGGAAAGGCCATCGGCTCGTTGCGGAAGAAGAGCCAGCCCATCAAGTGGGTGGTCCAATCCTCCCCGTTCATCAGCCAGCCGATGTCGGTCGGGTCGAGCACGTGCGGCCCGGCCCACGCGACGAACCAGAGAAGCCCGAAGAGGCCCGAAGCGAGAGCGACGGCATTCCTGCGCAGCCACCCGGCCAGCGCCCTCCCCCACTCCGCTCCCCGCGGCCGGCCCACGGTCGACCCGATCAAATCCACGCTCGCCTCCGCGCGAAGCACGCGCCGCTCGTCACGCCCGTGCGTCGGCCCGCTCCGCGAGCGCGATGAGCGACACGCCGAAGGGCAGGTTGAACCGGGGCACCAGGAAGCGCTCCGCCTTGAACAGGGCGCCGAGCAGCGCGTTCACCGGCATCGGGAGCTTGCCCAGATCGGACTTGCCGTCGCGCTCGGGCAGGAGCTTCTCCAGCACCCGGACGGCGGCGATGGGGGGAAACAGCAGCGAGTTGAAATACGAGATCCAACGCACCCGGAGCCCCGCCCGCTGCAACTGCTCCCGGAGCATCGGCTCCGTGTAGCGGCGATGGTGGTGGTGGACCTCGTCGTGGGCGCTCCAGAGGAACTGGAACGCGGGAACCGTGCAGACGAAGAGCCCGTCCGGCTTCAGCGCGCGCCGGATCGCGCTGAGCGCAGTGACCGGTTCGGGCAGGTGCTCCAGGACATCGAACGAGGAGATCACGTCGAACGTTGGCTCGCCCGGGATGTCGTCGGGGATTCGCCCGTGGAGCAGTCGGACCGAATCCCCCACCCTCTCGCGGCAGAAGCGGAGCGCCTCCTCGGAGCCCTCGAGCCCTTCCGTCTCACCGAACTCCCGCAGCAACCCAAGCATCCCGCCGGTGCCGCAACCAGCATCCAGGATCCTGCGACGCACGCCCGGCTTCAGGTGCTTCTCGAGCACCGAGCGGATGACGGTTCTCCGTCCCTGGAACCACCAGTGGGTTTCCTCCAGGCTGGCGAGCTCGCGATAAAGGTGGGCTTCCATCGACGCGGGAGTATCCCAGTTCGGGCGCGGGCGACCAAGGAATGGATGCCAGCTTGCTCGATCTCCGCGCGTCCCCCGCCCTGGCCCTGCTGGGCTGGGCTGGGCGGTCATGCACCTCCAGACCACGCGCCACTACGTGACCGGGAACCGGGCGTACTGAGCGACGGTCCGGGTCAGTCGTTCCTGTGCATCCACCGGATGCGCAGGATGTCCACGAACATCCGGCTCGAGTCGCGCAGCGGATCCACGGTGCTCGCGGGCGAGTTCTCCCAATGCACAGGGACCTCCGTGACGCGGTAGCCGAGCTTGCGCGCGAGGTAGATCGCCTCGACGTCGAACGCGAAGCGATCGATCCGGGTCCGGGAGAAGATTGCCTGCCCCGCCTCGCGGCCGAACAGCTTGAATCCGCACTGCGTGTCGGACAGCCCGCCGGTGACGAACACCCGGACGAGCTTGTTGAAGGTCTTCCCCATCAGCTCCCGGTGGAGCGGCTGGTGCTTCGTGATGTTTGCGCCGGCGATCGCCCGCGAGCCGATCAGGACGTCCGCGTTCGCCCGCTCGGCCGCGAGCTTCAGCACGTCCTCGATGGGCGTGGACAGGTCCGCGTCCGTCATCAGGATCCAGGGCAGCGTGGCGGCGAGCACGCCGGCACGTACGCTCGCGCCCTTACCCCGATTCGTCCCGTTGCTGAGCGCGCGCGCCGAGATCTTCCCGGTGCACCGCGCGGCGAAGTGCCGGGCCAGCTCGAGGGTGCCGTCCGAGGAGCCGTCATCGACGATGAGGATCTCCGCGCGATCCAGGTTCTCGCGCGCCCACTTCTCGATCTCCTCGAGGGTCGCGGGGAGGCGCTTCTCCTCGTTGAAGGCGGGTATGACGATCGAGAGCTCTCGCAGGGAGGTTCCCTCTGGGTGGGTCGCACGGGAGGTGTGGGTCGCGGAGCTCATCGGATGCGCTTCTCGTCTTCGGTCATTCCGGGGTCGTCTTCGTGGTGGGCAGCAGGGAAGCTTCAGCGCGCAAGCAGGCATGCACGCCATCCAGCGCCTCGCAATGCGCCCCTTCGATCTTCTGGAAGTCGGCCAGTAGCTGCGGCGCGACGACGTACAGGGTCGCGGGGTCCAGCTCTCCGCGTTGGACCTCGCGCTCGAGCGATTTGCAGTAGGCCTGGATCCGCTCCTCATCGATGCGGGCGAGATACGCGCTGTTCACCGCCATGCGGTGCCGAAGCGCGAGCCACCCGCTCGACAGTTGGAAATCGCCGGGCCAGAAGTCGCTCTTTCCGCAGCCGCGACCGGCGCCGTCATGGAGCATCGGCGGATAGAGGACGAGCTTCGTCCGGCCCTCGGCGAGCTCGGACCACCGCTCCGCCCGAAGCTTGAGCCAGTCATCCCCGACCCGGGCATCGATGTACGAGTTCGGCGCGTCGCGCGGCACGTCAACGACCTGGATGAGGAAGGCAGCGCCGAGCACGGCGGACTTCCACAGCGGCCCCACCCGCCAGCCCTTCAGAACGACCGCGAGGGCGAAGGCGATCGCCAGATAGTGCAGCGGCCAGATGAACCGACCCGAGGAGCGGAACGGCTCGACCAGCGACAGGAACGGCCGATAGACAGTTCGCAGCCCGAGGATCTCGTGGCCGGCGATCGTCACGACGGACGACGCGGCGAAGAGGGCCATGAGGATGGCTGCAACCACCACCGGGGTCCATCGCCTGCGGATGTCCGGGGAAAGGTCGCGGCGCGCCCGGACGAAGAGGAACATCGCCCATCCGACCAGCAGCAACGCGCCCAGCCCCAGGTAGCCGCCGCCCTCGTACTGTCCGGCCCCCGTCGGCAAGCTGGGCAGCACCCGGGAGCTCCCCATCGGATTGACGAGGGTGAGCAGGTCCGCGGAGAAGTGGCCGAAGCCACCTCCCTGGCGAGGCGTGTCGCCGCCCACGTAGCCGAGGGCGGCGAACAGCAACGCGGTCCCGGCGATCAGGACGACGCTCGTGAGGGCGACCCCTCGCCACCCGAGCTGCCCTTCCATCCGGAAACGCGCCACCAGAGCGAAGGCGAGCACCGCTGTCATGGCCCACAGCGTCGGATGGACGGTCGCGGCCAACAGGACCAGCGACACCGCCGCGATGAGCGACGCGCGTGGCCTCCCCTGCTCCCGGATGTTGAGCCACAGCAGCGCCAGCAGCAGCCAATGCGCGCTGAGAGAGTCGTGGCCGACGGCCCGGCGCAGCAGCACCGGCGAGAGCGTCATCAGGGCGCCGCCGAGCGCAGCGTGCAGCGGCTTCGGCGAGAACGAAGAGGTCAGCAGGGCGCCGAACACGCCCTGTAGCACGAAGCACAGCGCGAGCCAGGGACCGATGTACTGGATCGAATCCGGCAGCCACCGCGAGAGGAGCTTCGCCGGCAACGCCAGCAGCGGGATAGAGTCCGTGTAGGCGATCGTCGCGCCGGCCGGCCAGGCCAGCGTCGGAATGGTCGTCAGTGGCCATTCCCACGGCGTGTGCCGGAAGAACAACCAGCCGAGCAGGTGCGCCCCCCAGTCACCGGTCATCAGCCAATGGAGGTTCGTCGGATCCAGCGCACCTGGGCCGAACTGCACGAGAAAGGCGGCGAGGCCCACGCCTCCGGCGAGGAGAGGGGGCGCGAGGCGATGGATCCGCGAGGAAGAAGCTGACACGGGCGCGTCCCATACCACGGAGGCGAGCGCGGCGTGCTAATCGGCGAAATCAAAGAAGATGCCGTCCGCGGCTTGCCTGCTCCTGTCCCCTGAAATATTGGGCCCTCTCCGACACGTTCGGTCGGTGCTTTGTCCATCATGCGCGCGCTGAATCTCGACCCGTCCTCCCCGACCTTCAAGCCCGGTATCGAAGGGTTCACCTTCGACGACCTCTACGACCCGAGCGGCCTCGAACGCCTGACCCGGCGCTTCTACGCCGAGGTCGAGAAGGCCGACGCCGCCCTCTGGGCCGACTTCGACGCGTACCGGAAGGCCGGCGGCAAGGGGCTGCCCGCGCCGAAGGAGTCGGACCTGCTCATCCGCATGTCCCGACACCTGTCGGCCTTCGTGGCCCGCCTCTTCGGGATCGGCGCCCAGGCCGACGCGCTCTCGCGCGAGATGCTCCGCGAGCTGAAGCTGTTCGAGTACAAGCGCGAGTTCATCACCCGCCGCGTGTTCAAGAAGGGCGCGCAGGATCGCCCGACCGCGGACGAGCTCCCCACGCTCGACGAGCGGATGGGCCTGCTGATGCGGCTGGCCTTCGCGGATGCCTGGGGTTCGGGCGACGAGGAGCGCGCGCTCGCCGAGTCGATCCTGACCCTGATGGACCTCGAGAAGATGTTCGCGGGACAGCTCGCGGCGCCCGCCGACGGGCAGCTCGAGAGCCGCATCACCGAGCTGCGTGCCCGCTGGACGGCGATCCGCGCGTCGCTCCTCTCCACCGACGAGGGCAAGGCCGCCTTCGGCAGCACGCTGGTGGCCCAGGGCACCGACGCAGAGGAGCTCGTCGCGGTGCGCGGTCTCCTCTCGCTGGCCGATCGCTGGACGTACGCGCGGGCGGCGCACCCCGAGGCGGCGAAGAAGGTGAAGGGCTGGACCACCCAGCACCTGCCGAAGCCGGTCGACTTCAACAAGCTCGTGCAGCTCGAGCTCCCGGACCCGGAGCGCCCGGAGATCCTGGAGGGCCCCGACCACGAGCTTCGCCGGCGCGACGGCTTCAGGCTCACCGACGACCGCGGCACGAAGCGGCAGGTGATGAACGAGGTCGAGTACTGCGTCATCTGCCACGAGCGCGAGAAGGACTCGTGCTCGAAGGGCTTCAAGGCGAAGGACCCGGTCGCCGAAGGACACAGCTACAAGAAGAACCCGCTGGGCATCCCGATGACCGGATGTCCCCTCGAGGAGCGGATCTCCGAGGCCCACGCGCTGAAGGCGAAGGGCGACGCGATCGGCGCGCTGGCGATGGTGATGATCGACAATCCGATGGTCCCGGGAACGGGTCACCGGATCTGCAACGACTGCATGAAGGCCTGCATCTACCAGAAGCAGGAACCGGTCAACATCCCGCTCGCCGAGACCCACACCCTGACCGACGTGCTCGAGCTGCCGTGGGGCTTCGAGATCTACGGCCTGTTCACGCGGTGGAACCCGATCAACGTGCGCCGTCCGTACGCGCTCCCCTACAACGGGAAGAACGTGCTGGTGGTGGGGCTGGGGCCCGCCGGCTACACCCTGTCGCAGTACCTGCTGAACGAGGGCTTCGCGGTCGCAGGGATCGACGGTCTGAAGATCGAGCCGTTCTCGGATGAGCTGACCGGCGCGAACGGCGCGGAGCTGAAGCCCATCTACGATTTCCGGCAGATTACGAGCGAGCTCGACGAGCGCGTGGTCGGCGGCTTCGGCGGCGTGTCCGAGTACGGAATCACCGTGCGGTGGGACAAGAACTTCCTCACGCTGATCCACCTGACCCTGTCGCGTCGGCGCAACTTCCGGATCTACGGCGGCATCCGCTTCGGCGGCACCCTGACGATCGAGGACGCGTGGCAGCTCGGGTTCGATCACATCGCGATCGCCGCGGGCGCGGGCCGTCCGACGATCATCGGGATGAAGAACAACCTCATCCGCGGGATCCGGAAGGCGTCCGACTTCCTGATGGCCCTGCAGCTCTCGGGTGCGTTCAAGAAGGACACGCTGGCGAACGTGCAGGTGCAGCTGCCTGCCCTGGTCGTCGGCGGCGGCCTCACCGGCATCGACACCGCGACCGAGCTCGTCGCCTACTACCCGGTCCAGGTCGAGAAGCTCCTCGAGCGTCACGAGAAGCTGTGCGAGTCGCTGGGCGAGTTCGAGGTCTTCGCGAAGATGGACGAGGAGGAGCAGGCCACGTACCGCACCTTCCTCGAGCACGGCCGCGCCATCCGCGCCGAGCGTGAGCGGGCGAAGGCCGCGGGCGAGCTGCCCGACTTCGTGAAGCTGGTGCGCCAGTGGGGCGGCGTCGCGCTGTGCTACCGCCGCTCGCTGAGCGAGGCGCCCGCGTTCAGGCTGAACCACGAAGAGGTCACCAAGGCGCTCGAAGAGGGCATCCGCTTCATCGAGCGGGTGAACCCGGTCGAGGCGATCGCCGACAAGAACGGGGCGCTGGCCGCGGTGAAGTTCGAGCGGCAGACCCTGGTGGACGGGAAGCTCACCGGGACCGGCGAGCTCTACGAGCTCCCCGCGAAGACCCTGTGCGTGGCCGCCGGCACCTCGCCGAACGTGACCTACGAGCGCGAGTACCCGGGCACCTTCCAGCTCGACGCGCGCGGCGACTACTTCCAGGGCTTCGAGGCCGTGGAGGCCGACGGCGCCGGCTCCGCAGAGTTCAAGCTCGAGCCGGTGAAGCCGAAGCAGGACCTCGCAGCGAAGGTGGGCTTCTTCACCTCGTACCAGCAGGACGGGCGGTACAT
>JBAWAM010000573.1:0-3645 GCA_049589315.1 Myxococcaceae bacterium | reverse complement strand
GCCTCCGGGTTCAACTTCGGGGAGAACGGCACCCGCGCGCTGTCGCTGGGAGGCGCCTTCGCGGGCGTGGCCGACGATCTCACCGCGATCCAGCACAACCCCGCCGGGCTCACGCAGCTACAGGGCTGGCACCTGTTGCTCGAAGGGAACGCGCGCCTGCACGAGGTGACGTTCCAGCGGCGGGATGCAGGGAGCGACAGGGCCTCGCCGGCAGAGCTCGTACGGAACGATGGCGGGACCTTCCTCACGCCGTTCATCGCCGCCGGCTACGGTCGACTCGTCGGGGGTCGCCGGCTCACTGTGGCGCTGGGCGCCTATGGTCCGCCGACGGTGGGGCGCTACGCCTACCCGGAACCGAACTATGCGACGGACGGCGATCGCTTCCAGTCCGACCCACGCAAGTTCGCTCCGCAGCGCTACGGGCTCATCAACAACGACCTGATCATCCTCTACCCCTCGGTGTCGGTGGCGTACGAAGTCCACCCGCGCTTCGCCGTCGGCGCCTCGCTCCAGTACGTCTACACGTCGATCCACTTCCGACAGGCGGTGACGAGCTCGTTCGCCACCCCGAAGACTCAGTTCGAGGAGAGCGCGGAGCTCGATTCGGTCGTCACCGTAGACCAGCAGGGCAAGCCGACCGTGACCGCGATCCTCGGGTTGATGGTGCGCCCGACGGACAACGTGCAGGTCGGCCTCTCCTATCGCCCGCCCGTTCCGGTCGAGACGACCGGCACGATGGAGCTCCAGCTCGGAGAGCTCACGGATCAGCTCGCCGACATCCAGGGGGACCGCGCGTCGTTCAAGCTCACCCTGCCCCAGGAGCTGAAGCTCGGCGTGCAGGTGAAGCCGATGCAGCGACTCCTCCTCACCGGCGAAGCCGTCTACCAGGGCTGGCAGAGCTTCTCCGAGTGGGTGCTCGTGCCGGAGAACATCACGAGGACGGTGAACGGAGGCGAGCCGCAGAAGGTCGACCCGATCCGGATTCCCAAGCAGTGGCGCCACGCCTGGAGCGGCAGGTTCGGCGCGCAGTACGCCTTCGACTTCGGGCTCAACGTTCGCGCGGGCGTGCTCTACGAGCAGTCGGGGATTCCGGACGAATACGCGAACATCGACTTCCTCCACTTCGACCGGACCTTCGGGACAGTCGGGCTCGACTACGCCTTCCCGAACGTCATCGTGTCGACGGCGTTCGCGTACACGCTGCCGCAGACGAAGGAGATCACGGCCAGCGACGTTCGACAGTCGAACACGGACAACGCCATCCCAGGGGCCGTCATCGGGAACGGGACCTACTCATCTGGAGGCTGGATTTTCTCGTTCGGCCTTCGCGGAAGGTTCGGTTCCTGAGGCAGACCATGAATCGGAAGTCGTTCTCCGGCGGCGTGGCCGCCCTCTCGGCGTCGTTCCTGCTCGCGTGCTCCGGCGGGGACACCACCCCCGTGGACGCGGGCGTGGACGCGAGCTTCCACTTCGCGCCGGATGCGGTGATCCGCGTCTCTGGCACCGCCGCGGTCTACCCGAACGCAGCGGAGTGGATGACCCAGGCGGGCATGCCCGTCCCCTCGTTGAAGGGACTGACCCTTCGGATCGAAGAGCCCCTGAAGGTGGCGCTTGGAGACGACACAGGCGTCTTCGGCTCGACGACGCTCGATGACACGGGCGCATTCTCGATGGAGGGCGTCGACACCGGGAAGGTGAATCTGGGCATCGCCGTGGGCATCCGGGACGAGGCGAATGCGGGCACGGTGATTCACGCTGCCACCACGGTGTGGGACGTGCAGATGCATGAGGCCAAGCCGGAGCTCGACATCAGGGGCGCCACGGGGTGGGCGCTCCCGAAGGCATTCCATGATGCGCTCACCCTGGCAGTCTCGCCCGTGACGATCGCGCAGCTCTCCGGTGGAACGACGTCCACCCTGAGCGGCGCCGGGTTCATTCTCGGCAAGGTGGTCGATGCCCAGGGGAGCCCGGTAGCCGGCGCCCGGATCGTCACCGGCAGCGCCGACGTCGATGCGCGGTTCTTCTACCCGAGCGAGGACTTCTCCTCGGTCACCCAGGCCGGCACCAGCGCGAGCGGCCTGTTCGTGTACGTCCACGACGGCGGCACCACCCGCCCCTTCACCCTCTCCGTCGACGGGAAGCCCGACTACAAGAAGCGCAACGGCGGCGTGGCGGCTGGAACGGCATTGATCATGACCGTGTATCCGGGCACCGTCGCCCCGTGAGGATTCGGCTCTTCGGAATTGGCGACACCCATCTCCCGTCCACCCGCAACAAGGACATGGATCGCTTCGGCTGGGCCGGGCATCCCGGTCCGCTGCAGCGCGCCTGGGACGAGAAGGTCGGGGCGGACGACGTCGTCATTGTCGCAGGGGACATCTCCTGGGCGACCCGGCCCAACGAGGTGATGGACGACCTGAAGTGGCTCGACGAGCGCCCCGGTCGCAAGGTCCTGCTGCGCGGGAACCACGACTTCTGGTGGGGTGACTCGTCGTCGAAGCTGCGGAAGCTGTTCGAGCCGTTCAAGAGCTTCCACGGGTTCCTGCAGAACTCGAGCGTCGTCGCCGGCCCCTGGTTGATCGCCGGCACCCGGCTGTGGACCGTGCCCGAAGCGCCGCGCATGCCCGGCGGCGAAATGGGCGACGAGGAGGCCCGGACCGACTACGTGGAGCGCGAGAACCGCCGTCTATCGTTCTCGATCGAGGACGCGTTGAAGAAGGAGAAAGAGTCTGCGACCCCGCTGCGCCGGGTGGTCGCGGTCCACTTCCCACCGCTTTATTCGAACGGGACCGCGACCGCGTTCTCGAAGACGGTGGAGGACTTCCAGCCGTCGGTCTGCGTGTACGGACACCTGCACGGCCCCGGAATCCCCGCCGGCTTCGTCGGCGAGCGGAACGGCGTGCGCTACGTGCTGGCGTCGTGCGATGCGGCCGGGTTCTCTCCGGTGCTGCTGGACGAGGTCGACGTGGCCTGAGCGGTCACTTCCAGGAGATTCGATACGTGCAGGCGCCGCCGGACTCGGGGCGCATGTCGACCCTCACGTCCTTCCCTCCTGCCTCGGTGATCACCGCGATCATCACGCCGCGGTAGTACTCGGGGACGCCGCTGGTCTCGTTGATCCAGAGATCGTACGAGTTGGTCCCGAGCTCGGTCAGCCGGGTCTCCAGGTAGTTGCTGGTGGAACGGAAGTTGTGGGTCATCCGGGTGAGGGTCCGCTTCGGTCCCATCAGCCGACCCGCGGCGACCAATGCCCGCCCCAGCAATGTCTTCTCGTAGCCCGCGATGACCGACATCCCGATCTGCTCGAGCGCACGTCCCCGCGGGATCCCCGGGTGGACCTCTTCGGCCGCAATCTGGACCCACTCGTGGAACTGCGTCCGCGGATAGGCTGGCAGCTTCCAGTCGAGATTGAGCCCGCGGCTCTTCAGCCGGTCCCGCGCCTTTGCGGTGAGCTTGTCACCCAGGGCGTTCTCGAACAGCGCCTCCACCGTGTGGGCAAACACCAACTGCTCGTCGGGCATGGGCAGCGTCAGCTCCAGGAGATCCGATACGTGCATTCGCCGCCGGACCCGGGGCGCATGTCGACGACCACGTCCTTCGCTCCCGCGATCGTCATGGCGGCCTTCAGGATGCCGCGGAAGTAGC
>JBAWAM010000572.1:0-2507 GCA_049589315.1 Myxococcaceae bacterium | reverse complement strand
GAACCGCTGAATAGACGACCTCAGCGGAGTTCGACAAGGCATCCATGCTTGCTACCTTCGAGGCATGGGCAAACGCCTCCCCGGACTCGCGGACATCGATCCGCTCTCGGCTCCACTCCCGCACGGGACAGAGGTCACGACCCGGGTGGAGCGCGTGGTCGCCGGCAAGCGCGTGCCGCAGGGCCTGGTCGGCCGCGTGGTCCGCGCGAGGGACGGCGGGTTCGACGTGCTGATCATCGGTGTCGGCGAAGCCTGGTATGCGCGGAGCGAGCTGGCGCCGCGGAACCTCGGGCAGATCGAGTTCGCGCAACGCCGGGAGAGTGCCTGGCAGGCGCTGCTCCCGTGCACCGTGCTGGAGGCCACCGTGGGCAGCCACGCGTGGGGCCTCGCCGGCGAGGGCTCGGATACCGACAAGCGAGGGGCCTTCGCGCTGCCGTTCACCTGGACGGTGGGACTGGTCGCGCCCCAAACGGACCTGGTGAGCGCGGACGGGAGCCACACCCTCTGGGAGATCCGGAAGCTCGTCCAGCAGGCGCTCCGGGCGGATCCCAACACGCTCGAGCTGCTGTTCGTGCCCACCTCGCGACCGCTGGATCCCATCGGAGAGTGGCTGCTCGAAGCGCGCGACGCGTTCGTGTCGAAGCTGATGTTCGGCAGCTTCGGACGGTATGCGCTCAGTCAGCTCAGCAAGCTCTCCAGCGCGCATCGGCTCGCGGAGCACCGCGATCTCGTCCTCCAGTGGCTCACGGAAGAGCCAGCGCCGAGCCTGGACGAGGTGGCGGCGCGGCTCGCGCGCATCTCCCCGAGGCAGGCCCCCAGCGAGGCGGACGCGCTGCTCCAGGCGAAGACGTACATCAAGCAGCTCTATCGCTCCCTCTCGGATCAAGGGTTGATCGAGGCGAACGACTTCAAGGCGCTCGAGCGCTATGCGCGTTCGGGTGGACGACGGCCGCCGGAATCGCGCGAGCTGCGGCCGAAGAACGCCTACAACCTGCTGCGGCTGATTCACCTCGCCACCGGGTGGCTCCGCACGGGCCAGCCGGCGTTCGAGGCGAAGGGCGCGTTCCGCGAACGACTCCTCGCCATCAAGCAAGGCGAGGTGCCGCTGGAAGAGGTGCTGCGCGACGCCGAAGCGCATTCTCCGGAGCTCGAAGCGGCGCGCGACGAGAGCAGCCTTCCGGAGCATCCGGACTACGTCCGGGCGGATGCTCTGCTGAAGAGGATAGGCGCGGAGATCGCCCGTCGCTTCGTCGAGCAGGTGCCTGGGCCATTCGGCAAGGATGCGCCGCCCGCGCCGACACCCGTGAATCCGGAGGCAGAGCGATGAACGCAGATGATCGAGCGTGGCAGGCGATGACACCGCAGCAGCAGGGTGTGGTGAAGCGCGTCCTCGGGGAGGAGAGCGCTCGTCGGAGATCGCTGGTCGTCTCGCTATCGGGCGCCCACGCCTACGGCTTTCCCTCCCCCGATTCCGACGTGGACCTCAAGGCGGTGCACCTTTCGGCGACCGAAAGAATCCTCGGGTTCCCGCGCTCGGAAGCCGCGGCGGAACGCCTCGAGGTCATCGATGGAATCGAGATCGACTACTCGTCGAACGAGCTCGGGCACGTCCTCGCGGGCGTGATGAAGGGAAACGGGAACTACCTCGAGCGGTTCCTGTCCGGCTATGCGCTGGAGAGCAGCCCCGAGCTCGAGGAGCTGCGTCCGCTCGTCCAGGCGTCCCTGTCGAAGCGAATCTTCCGCCACTACCTCGGATTCGCGAACCAGCAGCGACTCGAGTGGGAGAAGTCCGGACGACGCTCCGCAAAGAAGCTGCTTTACGTGCTGCGAACCACGCTCACCGGCACACACGCGCTGCTCCACCACGAGGTGGTGACGGACGTGACGATTCTGGCGCCTCAGTATGGGTTCGCCGACGCACTCGAGTTGGTGGAGCAGAAGCGCCGCGGAGAGAAGAGCGAGCTCCCGGATGAGCTCGCAGCTCCCTGGACACGGCGCCTTCCGGAGGCGTTCTCCCGGCTCGAACAGGCGTGCGCCGACAGCGCGCTCCCCGAAGCACCACCCAATGAGGAAGAGCTGGAGCGCTGGCTGATACGCACACGCATCGCAGCGCTCCCGGGCCCGGGCTACTCCTCGAGCGGGCCCACCCAGAACCGTACGAGCTGAAGCACGTCCAGCGCGGTCGCGGTGCGATCGAGCTCCGCGTGCGAGATCAGCGGCGTGCTGAGCTGCTGGACCTCGGTGCGTTCAGACAGGTGGCGCGCGAGGAGCGTCGATTCGATCGCCGGCACCACGTTGTCGCCGGCGCCGTGAAGCAGCCACGCGGGCGCGTGCGGCGGAGGCGAACGCTCCGGCGACAGGGACGCCTCGCTGGCGAAGGCCTCGACGTGCGGAAGCAATACCGACCCGAGCGACGCCACGTCCCGGTCGTTCACGTATCCCATGAACGTCGACGCTGGGGCCCGCAACTCCGCCTGCATCGCCCGGGCGCGCGCGAAGGTCTCCTC
>JBAWAM010000571.1:0-2399 GCA_049589315.1 Myxococcaceae bacterium | reverse complement strand
AGCTCGCCCGCCTCCGTCGCCCCGAGTTCGCCCACGTCGAGATCTCCCCGGGCAGCTCGCTGCTCGGCGATCTCGGGTTCGACTCGCTCTCCATGATCGAGGTCGCGGCGACGCTCGAGGACGCCCTGGGAATCGGGGAGCTGTCACTGGCCCGGTGGCGCGAGCAGGAGTCAGAGAAGATCGGCGCGCGCTTCACGGTCGGATCGCTGACCGAGCTGTGCCTGAGAGCTTCGCCGCCGCGGGTCCTCGCGCTTCAACCCCACAGGTACCCGGGCGTGCTCGTGACCTTCTGTGGCATCGACGGCAGCGGGAAGACGACGATGATGCAGGCCGCTGCCGGCTACCTGCGCGACCGCGGGCTGCCCTGCCACAGCACGTTCACGCCCACGCCGCTCATCCGGAAGAACGCGCTCTTCCGAGAGCTCGTCGACGCTTCCACGGCCGAGGCGCGCGCACGCGTGGACGTGATGGGACTGGGCCTGCAGATCCTCGGGGACCTCCTTCAGCACCTCAAGGACACCATCGTTCCCCGGCTGGAGCGGGGCGAGGTGGTTCTGTGCGATCGCTACCTCTACACGACCCAGGCCGAGGTCCGCTCGCGCACGCTGGACCCCGAGGTGGAGCAGCTGGTGGCGAACGTGGCGGGCCGCGTAGTGCGGCCCGACCTGGCGGTGGCGATGGACGTCGCTCCGGCGATCGCCGAACAGCGGGTGAAGCAGCGCGACGCCGAGCGCCACAAGCCGGTGGATCCAGCGTTCATCGCGGTGCAGGCCGAGACCTATCTCTCGGTGGCGAAGACCAATGGGCTCTTCGTCATCTCCTCGGACAGGTCGTTCGACGAGGCTTTCAACAGCCTCCGCAAACGGCTGGACGGGTGCCTGGCGGAGCGTGGACGGTGAGCCGGATGAGCGTTGCGCCAGCGCCACGGGTTGCGCCGGCACTTCACCCGCTGAAGCAGCTGATCTCGCGCCTTCCCTTGCGCGCGCAGGCCTTGCCGCTGGTGGGCGCGTTCGGGGGATCGCTCCTGCTCTATGCGCGGATGGCGGGTCTCCCGGTGTTGCTCCACTGGGGACTTCTGTCGGGCTTGGCGACGACGCTGCTGCTGTTCGTGCAGCTCCGGCTCGTCGACGACCTGGACGATCTCGAGTCCGATCATCCGTCGCGCACCCTGTCGGCGCTGAGCCAGAAGGCCGCGCTTCGCCGGAAGATCGTGTTCACCCTGGTGGCGCTCGCCGCGCTGGTCGTCGCGCTCAACGTCACCCGGCCTCCGGCGCTCCTGGCAGCGGTCGCCGCCACCGCGACGACCTATGCCGGGCCGTTCGTGTTCAAGCGACACCTGCCCACCCGGATGGCGTTGGGCTCGATCGTCTACGAGGGCGCCCCCGCGCTCTTCTTCGCGCATCCGTACTTCTTCTGGTGGGCGGACTCGGGGGTGGCGCTCTCCGTCGGCCAGGTCCTCCCCGTCGTCGCGGCCTTCTGGCTCGGCTACGAGGTGTGGAAGTTCTCGCGCAAGGCGACCACCGACGCGATGCAGCCGTACCTGCTCTCGTCGCAGGGGGTGAAGCGCGCGCTGACGGTCTTCTTCGTCGCCTCGGGGATCGTCAACGTCGCCCTGGCGCGGCAGGCGTCGCTCTCGCCGTCGTTCATGGCGATCGGCCTCGCGCTCCCGGCCCTGTTCCTCGTCTGGCTTCACGCGAGCTGGCCCGCGACGGGTTCCCGGCCGAGGACCCACGCCCCGGTGTGGGGCGGGCTTCCCTTCATCCTCGCCTTCGAAGTCGGGCTCCTCCGCGAGCTCGCAGTGGGAGCAGCATGAAGCGAGTCCTGGTCACCGGCGCCCGAGGTCTGCTCGGCGCCGAGGTCATCCGCCGGCTGCTCGCGCTGGGACACCCGGTGATCGCGCTGCTGCGCACCGACGGGCCGATCTCGCCCATCGACCAGGAGGCGCTGCCGACGGTTCCCTTCCACGCCTCACGGTTCCGCTCGGGCGAGGTGCAGGTGGTGCACGGCGATGTCGCCGAAGAACTGCTCGGCCTCGGACCCGACCTCCACGAGGCCGTCCGCGCGTCGACCGACCTCATCGTCCACTGCGCGGCGATCACCAGCTTCGGCTTGAGCCCGGAGAAGTACGAGGCCACCAACACCCGCGGAACCGTCCGGATGCTCGAGCTGGCGAAGGGGCGAAAGAAGGCGCCGATTCCGTTCGTCTACGTGAGCACCGCTTACGTGGCGGGGGAGCGGCCCGGCACCTTCCGCGAGGAGGACCTCGAGCTCGGGCAGCAGCACGGCAACCCCTACGAGCAGAGCAAGTTCAAGGCCGAGCAGCAGGTCCGCGCCGCGATTCGCGAAGGGCTGCCGGCGGTCGTCGCCCGCCCCGGGATCATCGTCGGGCACTCCGAGAC